>NZ_DAIUEH010000012.1:0-99183 GCF_036845245.1 Methylobacter sp. | reverse complement strand
GGCATAACGCCAACTATAACCTATATCTAATGCTATTAATGCAATTAAACACTAGGTGACGCTGCCGTTAAGTGAAACCGAAAATAATTACATGGTTGGGTGCGAATTTATTCGCGCACCAAGTAAGTATAAAAACGCGAATAAATTCGCACCTACAATGGATTAAGTCCTTGGCTTAACCGCATGGAAAAATCGTTTCGAAAACGTGGGCCGAGAATAATATAGGTCTTATGGGCAAGTGTACTGATCGTTACGGTTTGTTAAAAACCAGCTCGATTCGGGTGCCGCCTGCCGTACCGGCGCGGCTTAATTTAAGCTGCGCCTTATGCAGGTCGGCAATTTCCTTGACGATTGCCAGCCCTAGACCGCAACCGTCGCCAGGGCTTCCGGGGATACGGTAAAAGCGCTCGAAAACCCGGTCTATTTCAACCTCGGGTATGCCTGAACCGTCATCTTCGACGCTCAGTCGAGGCGATGGATAACGCTCGACTTTAACCATGATATTGCCCTGATCATGGCCATAACAAATGGCGTTATCCAGTAAATTAGCCAGTAATTCCTGCAACAAAATTTCATCGCCGCGCACGTACAGCGGCTTTTCCAAGCCTTCAAAACCAAGTTCCATATGCCGCTGCAACGCTTTAGGCACCCAGTCCATGCAGGTTTCTTTGGACAGCTTGCATAAATCCACTTGCCGTAATTCATAATCGCCATTGATCGGTTCCGATCTGGCTAAAACCAATAATTGAGTAGTCAGATGCGACATGCGATCGGCGCAGCCCTGGATATGCGTCAAGGCGGGCTTCATGGCCGACAGGTCTTGTTCACGCTGTGCGCGTTCGACTTGCAGTTTAAGACCCGCCAGCGGGGTGCGTAATTGATGTGCGGCATTGGCAATAAATCGTTGCTGGGTTGCGATGGCTAAGCCCAAGCGTTCCAATAAATCATTGATGGTATCGGTCAGCGCCCGCACTTCCAGAAAAACATGCTGCTCCGGAATGGGCCGTAAATCGCGCGATGAACGCTGTGCAATTTCATCAGCCAATGTATGCAACGGTTGCAATCCGCGTTTTACGCCCACGACCAGATAAATGCCTGCGAGCAGGACCAATGCCATCTGCGGCACAAGGTCGGCCAGCAAAATATCCATCATCATATTCCGCCGTTTATTTAAAGTCTCCGCAACATGGACAAATACCTTTTCCGAGGTGTTCTCAGGCGCAATCAGCATCGACACCACCCTGACCGGTTCGCCATACATCTCGTCGTCAAAATAAACGGGACGCGTCCAATCGGTTTTCGAATCCAACGGCTCGGGAACGAATTTATCGCCCGCTATCACGCCTTTTTCTTCCGAGATGATTTTGAAATAGGTTTTGTCCGATTCATCCCATTTAAAAATCTCTAACGCGGCGGGGGGCAATTCCACGAATATCTTGCCTTTGCGTACTTTGATTTCCTGGGTTAACGAGCGCGCGGAATCGAGCAGCCAACGGTCATAAGCCACATCGACATGATGCAGGGTGACAAAATAAGACAGGACGGATTCGATGCTGATAAAAAAAATCAACGGAACGGCCAGGCGTAAAAGAATTTCCGTTTTTAGGCTGCGCTGCTTACTCATCCGCTGAACGCTCCAGTAAATAGCCGAGTCCGCGCACTGTCCTGATCACCGCACCATACGGCTCAATACGTTTGCGCAGCCGATGCACATAAATTTCAACGGCATTATCGGTCAGCGCATCGCCATCCACGGCCAGGCGCTGCGCAATGCGGTCTTTGCAAACGACTTTTCCGGCCTGCATCAGCATGATTTCCAAAAGGCCGTACTCCCGCACCGACAAGCTAATCGCCTGTCCGTCTACCAGGACTTGATGATTATGTGTGTCCAACGCCAGGCGGCCGATCACAATATCGTTACTAAAGCCGCCGTAACAACGCCGGATCAATGCATGAACCCTAGCTTCCAATTCCCTCAATTCGAAAGGTTTGGTCATATAGTCGTCAGCGCCCTGCTCAATACCGTTGATCCTGTCGTTAACACCGTCACGTGCGGTCAAAATCAAAATCGGCAACGGAATTTTACGGCTGCGAAGCTTGCGCAACAGTTCCAGGCCGTCCATATCCGGCAAGCCCAAATCCAGCACGATTAAATCGAAACTTTGCGCCTGGAGCAGCTGGTCTGCGTAAGCGCCGGTCGTGGCGGAAGTCACCGAATAACCGCTACCGCTCAAGGTGTGAGTCAAGCCGTCGGCCAGAACGGCATCGTCTTCTATTAATAAAATGTTCATAGACTCAGGAAGTTGTGAAAGGTTCTTGAAAGGTTAAAGGACTAGGATAACTGTCATCGAAATAACCGGCACACGCTGCTTAAATTTAAAACTATCGTAAAGATTGGGGAAACAAATGAAAACTTTAACTAAAGAAATACAAGCGTCTATAACGCCGACAATGGCATTGGACTTACTTAAAGAAGGCAATAAAAGATTCATAAACAACCTTAAAGTAAACCGTAACCTGTTGCAACAGGCAAATGAAACATCCGACGGCCAGCATCCGTTTGCGGTTATTTTGAGCTGCATCGATTCCCGTACCTCGGTTGAGCTGGTTTTTGACCAAGGCTTAGGGGATGTGTTCAGCATTCGCATTGCCGGCAATATTATTAATGAAGATATTCTAGGCAGCATGGAGTTCGGCTGCAAAATAGCCGGCGCTAAAATCATCGTAGTTTTGGGCCATACCAAATGCGGCGCGATAAAAGGCGCTTGCGACTATATGGAAATGGGCAACCTGACAGCGCTATTAAACAAAATACAGCCTGCGGTTTATGCTGAAAAATCCGTACTGGAGAATCGCAACTCAAGCAACGATGAGTTTGTTGAAAAAGTAACCGCCATTAATATAAAAAGAACAGTGGATGCCATTATGGAACGCAGCCCTATTTTAAAGGAGATGATTAAAACCGGTGCGATTGGAATTGTCGGCGCCAATCATGACATTACAACAGGCAGAGTCAGCTTTTATGATGAGACTTTAATATTGACGAGTGAAACCTTTGCAGACGAATATCAAAATCCGCCGTTACAACTTAAGGCAGTGGATCGACATAGCCCGATTGCGTTGCGGATATGAAAGCAAAACGCTGCGGCTGGACAATGTTCCTCATTCAAAATTAAAGGATTATTTATATGATTCACAAACATGCCCAATATTATTTCCGCCATCTAAAAGACGATTTTCCTGCCGGAATCGTAGTGTTCCTGGTCGCTCTGCCGTTATGCCTGGGCATTGCGCTGGCCTCCGGCGCACCGTTATTTTCCGGGTTGATTGCGGGTTTGGTCGGCGGACTGATAGTGTCCTGGCTAAGCGGCTCGCAACTTAGCGTTTCAGGACCTGCCGCTGGTCTTACCGTCATTGTGTTCAACGCGATTGAAACCCTCGGCAGTTTTCAGGGCTTACTGGTCGCCTGCGTTCTGGCGGGCATCATCCAACTCGCGCTGGGCTACCTGAGAGCGGGGATCATCGGCGCTTTTTTTCCCTCCGCCGTCATCAAAGGCATGTTGGCGGCGATCGGCTTGATTTTGATCATCAAGCAAATTCCTCACGCCACCGGCTACGACACCAGCTATGAAGGCGATGAAAGTTATATGAGGGAAACAGCCGAGTCGAGCTTTCTTGAGCTATTCGATGCATTTAGCGGCATTAGTCCGGGCGCTGTGATTATCAGCGCGGTTGCGTTGTTATTGTTGGTTATTTGGGAAATGCCCTGGTTTAAAAAACAGTCATTATTAAAACTGATTCCCGGCCCGTTGGTCGCGGTGGCCTGGGGAGTCGGCTACAACTTATTCACTACCCGGTTCGTACCCGCTTGGGCTGTCAGCGAAAAACATCTGGTCAAATTACCGATCTCGGAACAAGCCGCCGATTTTTTCAACAATTTTATATTCCCGGATTTTAGCTACCTGGCTAATCCGCAGATTTATATGATTGCCGTGACGCTGGCGATCATTGCCAGCCTGGAAACGCTGTTAAGCCTTGAAGCGACCGATAAACTCGACCCGTTGAAGCGACTCGCCCCAACCAACCGGGAACTAAAAGCGCAAGGCATAGGCAACATTATCAGCGGATTACTGGGCGGCTTGCCCATTACGGCCGTTATTGTCCGAAGCTCGGCCAACATCAACGCGGGCGGACAAACCAGCCTGTCGTGTTTTATTCACGGCTGGTGTTTACTGCTGAGCGTGATGTTTTTCGCCTATTACCTAAATTACATCCCGCTGGCCTGTTTATCGGCCATCCTGCTGCATACCGGTTATAAACTGGCCAAACCGGCGTTGTTTATAGAATTTTACCGAAAAGGCATGAGCCAACTGCTGCCTTTTGTGATCACTGTGCTTGCGATTCTGCTGACCGATTTATTAAAAGGCATGGCCATCGGCTTGGCTTTTGGTTTGTTTTTTGTGATCAAAGCCAATTATTCTGCGGCAATTACATTGATCCAGGACGGGGCGCATTATGTATTGTCATTGAATAAAGACGTTTCTTTCCTGAACAAGGCTCTGCTCAGAAAGTTCATCCTGCGTATTGATGCTGACAGCACGGTAACTATTGATGCGAGCAAAGCCAGATTTATCGATCATGACATCCTTGAAACCATCGAGGATTTTCTGGCTACGGCACCGGATGACAACATTAGCGTTGAGCTCATCGACTTATACGGCAAGGAAAAAATCAAAAAACACGAGGCTGTCGTGGTACTGAATGACCGGGCTAAAATTTAATGATCTACAGGCCTCAACGATCAGGCAGGCTTGAGTTCTCAACGCAGAGTATTACAGCTAACCGGCCTCCATAAATTACTTGGTACAAGAACTGCTTGTAATTTTTAGAAAATTAGAAGATCCACTAGCTTTCCGGTTTCTCAGCCCGACTGATTTTGACTCAATAACCCGGCATTACCCAATCCGTCGGGTAAATAAAATCGTTGCCCCGGTAAAGCCTGCGGATTTTTTTCTTTTTGATTCAATTGATAGAGGATCACTCTCAATAACTTAACTTGGACCACAAAACTATGCGAAGGCCCGGAAAATTATTTTATCTTCCTGTTCTACCAACTCCGCCGCACCTTGCTCTCATCCTTATACTAAGCGTTTTTTGGCACAATAGCCTGTCTGCACAAACGCTGACCTTGGCCCAAGTACTTAGCCTGCTTGAAACATATAACCCGTCATTAGCCAATGCCAAAGCGCGCCAGGACTCGGCACAGGCGGCATTGGTCACATCCCGCGCCTATCCCAATCCGGAGCTGGAAGTCGGCGGAGGTTCTTCAACCGGCATCGGCCAGGGCGCACTTAACGGCCCTAATGAACAGATTTTCATCTCTCAAGCGTTAGACCTGCCGTTCGTAAGAGAGGCGCGACGCAAGGTCGCCGAAGCCGGCATTACCTCGGCAGACGAAGCCAACCGCCATGTCTGGCTAACTGTGCGCAGCCAGGTCCGGCTGGCGTTTTATGAAATTTTACGCCGTCAGGCGGAACTGCAAATCAGCAAGGACAACGAACAATTACTTACCCAAATACGCGACCGAATCAAGCTCAAGGTTGAAGTCGGCGAAGCGCCCCGCTATGAACAGGTCAAATCGGAAGCGGAAGCACTCAATGCGCAGAAATTACGGGAAAGTGCGGAGACGAGGGTGGATGATGCAAAATCGGCTCTTCGCATGATGTTCGGCCCGGCTTTACCGCACCAGTATGAAACAGAAGGCGATTTACCCGCACCATTAACGTCATTGCCGCCGCTGGAAAATTTGCGCGACGAAGTGCTCAACAAGCAGCCGATCTTGCAGCAGTTTCGTGCGGAAATTGAAAAAGCCTCGGCCAGAGTCAAACTCGAGCAAAACCTGCGCTATCCGCAACCGACTTTGAAAGCGGGCGCGGAAAGAGATCCCGGACTTGAGCAATGGCGGATTAACATTATCGTGCCGTTGCCATTATGGAATCAGCGTCAAGGCCCGATCGGCGAGGCGGAAGCGGAACTGCGGCAAGCGGAGGCATTGGCCAGCCAGCAGGAGTTCTCGGTTATACGCGAGCTGGAAAATGCTTACAATCGCTACCGAATCGCCCAACGCCAGGTTGAAACTTTCGATGCCGGTTTACTGAAACAAGCCGAAACCGTGCTGAAAGTCGCCGAATCCGCCTATCGCCTGGGCGAGCGCGGCATTATCGATTATCTCGACGCCCAACGCACCTACCGCAGCGTTCGTAGCGATTACCTGAACGCCCGTTTCGACCGCCAGGCCGCACTGATTGATCTTGACCGTTTACGCGCCACCGACCTTGAGAACCTGTAACCATGACATTATTTTACCCTCTGCTGTTTCTCCTGTTGCTAAGCTGCCCGGCAAGCCATGCCGACAGTCCGTTACCGGTGGTAAAAGCCACCCCCGTCCTGATGAAACAGATCAAAGTCCTTGCCATCGGCGAAGGCCAAGTGCGCGATTCATTGCGCTTACCGGCACGGGTCGACCTGGATCAGCAGCATGTCGCCCAAATCGGCGCAACGGTAACAGGCCGGATTACCGAAACCGATGTCGTGCTCGGCCAGGAAGTCCGTAAAGGCGAACTACTCGCGATACTCAACAGCACCGAACTCGGCCTGGCGCAATCGGCTTATCTGAAAACCGGATCGCAGGTCAATTTGCGCCGGCTGGCGGTAAACAGGGCCAAACGCCTACTGGCCAGTGATGTGATCGCAGCCGCCGAGCTTCAGGAAAGAGAAAGCATGTTGAATGAGGCCGACGTGGATTTACGCACGGCAACCGACCAACTGCGTGTATTCGGCATGTCCGACAGCGATCTGGAGCGGCTTTCCAAGGAGAAAAAAATCCATTCGTTCTTACCGATTACAGCCAGCATCCAAGGCACGGTTGTTGAGCGCAACGTGATGGTCGGCCAAGTCGTGCAACCCGCCGATGCGCTGTTTACCGTCGCCGACCTGTCCCATGTCTGGGTGGTCGCCGAACTGCCCGAGCAACAGGCAAGCTGGGTGCGCAAAGGCGATGAAGCGATAGTCACCATTGCCGCCCTGCCGGAAGAAGAGCTGAGCGGCCGCCTGATTTATGTGGCCGACATGGTTGACCCGAATACGCGCACCGTGACTGTGCGTATGGCGCTGCCCAATCCGCAACGTATTTTCAAACCGCACATGCTGGCAACCTTACTGATTCGCAAACAGGACGTACAAGGGCTGGTTCTGCCGGATTCAGCCGTGATACGCGTCAATGACAGCGATCACGTTTTCGTCGAGACAGCACCGGAAGAGTTCCAGCTGAGGCCGGTGCAACTGGGCATTCGATACGGCAATGTACGGCGCATTCTCGGCGGCTTGAAACTGGGCGATAAGGTGGTCGTCGAAGGCGGGTTTCATCTCAACAGCGAACGCCAACGCAAGGAATTGGAGTAAGCGATGATTGAAGCCCTGATCCGCGGGAGTTTGAAAAACCGCATTTTGGTTATGGCACTGGCCGCAGGCATGATCCTGTTCGGCATCCGTGCGTTGCAATCGCTGTCCGTCGACGCGTTTCCCGATGTCACTAACGTGCAGGTGCAAATCGCTACCGAATCGTCGGGGCGCTCGCCGGAAGAAGTCGAGCGCTTTATTACCGTGCCGCTGGAAATCGCGATGACAGGCCTGCCCGGCCTTACCGAAATGCGCTCATTAAATAAAAACGGGCTATCCCTGATCACACTGGTGTTTACCGACAATACCGATGTCTATTTCGCCCGGCAACTGGTCATGGAGCGCTTGATAGAAGTCAGCCATAACATGCCTGAAGGGGTCAATCCGATCTTGGGCCCGGTTTCCACAGGGTTGGGCGAAGTCTATCAATACACGCTGGAGCGGGCCGATGACGGACAGCGCGCGCTGACGCCGGAAGAGCTGATGCGTCGCCGCGAAACCCAGGACTGGGTTGTGCGCCCTTTATTGCGCGGCATACCCGGCGTGGCGGAAATCAATTCGCAGGGCGGCTATAACAAGCAATACCAGGTATTGGTCAATCCCGACCGTATGCACCATTACCATATCACCCTTAATGAAGTGTTTAATTCGCTTGCGCGCAATAACGCCAACAGCGGCGGCGGTGTTTTGCCGCATTATGCCGAGCAATACCTGATCCGCGGTGTCGGCTTGATTCATGATGTCAACGACATCGGCAACATCGTGCTCAAAGAGGAAAACAGCGTCCCGATCCATATTCACGATGTCGCCGAGGTGAAAATCGGCCACGAAGTGCGGGTTGGCGCGGTGATAAAAAACGGTTACACCGAATCGGTCGGCGGCATTGTGATGATGCTGCGCGGCGGCAATGCCAAACAAGTGGTCAGCCGCATCAAGGAACAGGTGCAGGAAATCAACGACAAGAACATGCTGCCGGAGCATCTCAAAATCGTGCCTTACTACGACCGCAGCGAACTGGTCGATGCCGCGCTGCATACCGTCACCAAGGTACTGCTTGAAGGTATCGCGTTAGTCGTTGTCATCCTGCTGCTGTTTCTCGGCGATATCCGCTCCAGCCTGATCGTTGTCAGTACCATTATCGTCACGCCGCTGGTCACCTTTATCGTGATGAACCAGTTGGGTATTTCCGCCAACCTGATGTCGTTGGGCGGGCTGGCAATCGCGATCGGCTTGATTGTCGACGGCTCCGTCGTCGTGGTCGAAAACGCCTTCAGCCTGTTGACCCTGCGTAAAGGCGGCACCAGTAGCCGGGTTCAAGTGGTCATGGCGGCCGCTCAGGAAGTCGCCACGCCGGTTTTGTTCGGCGTCGGCATTATCATTCTGGTATTTTTGCCGCTGATGACCCTGCAAGGCATGGAAGGCAAGATGTTTGCGCCGCTGGCTTATACCATCGCGATTGCCTTGCTGATTTCACTGGTTCTGTCGCTGACCTTAACGCCGGTTTTATGTTCTTTTCTGCTGCAAGGGCAACATGAAAAAGAACACGACACGCGCATTATCGCGTTCCTGAAAAAGCCTTACCTCAAGCTGTTGGATTTATCTCTGCAACATAGCAAAGCCGTGGTTTTTCTGGCTGCGGCCCTGTTTGCAGGCACTTTGGCGCTGATGCCGTTTTTGGGCAGTTCTTTCATTCCAGAAATGAAGGAAGGCTCGATTGTTCCGGCAATCAACCGGGCACCGAATATATCGCTGCAAGAAGGCATCAAGATGGAAATGGAGGCGATGCGCATGGTCATGGAGATTCCCGGCGTGAGTCTTGCGGTGACCAATATCGGCCGCGGCGAAAGCCCGGCCGATCCGCAAAGTCAGAACGAATCAACCCCCATCGTCAGTTTAAAACCCCGCGACCAATGGCCTGAAGGTTGGGACCAGAATACCATTGCCGATGCGATACGCGACAAACTGAGCGCTAATCTGCCGGGCATACAGATTGTCATGGCGCAGCCGATTTCCGACCGAGTGGACGAAATGCTCACCGGCGTGCGTTCGGACCTGGCGGTGAAAGTCTTCGGCGACGACCTGGAACGCTTGAAAGCAACCGCGAATGACATTGCCCGCGTCGCAGGCACTATACAAGGCGCTCAGGACATCCGGGTGGAACGGCTGACCGGCCAGCAATATTTATCCATCATCGTCAACCGGGAAGCCACCGCACGGCATGGCATCAATGTTGCCGACATTCATGATGTGATTGAAACCGCTATCGGCGGCAAAACCGCAACCGAAATCTACGAAGGCGAACGGCGCTTCTCGGCCGCAGTGCGTTTGCCGGAAGGCTTCCGCAACAGCATCGAAGTTATCGACGCAATTCTGCTGACTTCGGCCAACGGTGCGCGCGTGCCGCTGGGCGATCTGGCTGACATCCGCCTGAATGACGGGCCGTCGCAAATCAGCAGGGAAATGGGCAAACGCCGGATCGTCGTAGCGATTAACGTCAGGGACAGGGACTTGGGCGGCTTCGTCGCGGAACTGCAAAAAGCCGTTTCCAGCCGGGTTAAACTGCCTGAAGCCTATTACCTGGAATGGGGCGGACAATTCCAGAATATGGAACGCGCACTGGGCCATCTTAAAATAATCATCCCGATTACTATCGGCGCGATTTTCTTTCTGTTGTTCATGCTGTTCAACTCGCTACGCTTCGCCGCATTAATCATCCTGGTACTGCCGTTTGCGTCGATCGGCGGCGTGGTGTCTTTATTCATCAGCGGCGAATACCTGTCGGTACCGGCCTCGGTAGGCTTTATCGCGTTGTGGGGAATCGCCGTTCTGAACGGCGTGGTGCTGGTTTCGTATATCCGCAATCTGCGCGACAACGGGCTCAGCCAAGTAGAAGCCATCCGCCAGGGCTGCGCGCAACGCTTTCGTCCGGTCATGATGACCGCCACCGTCGCGCTACTCGGGCTGGTGCCGTTTTTGTTCGCCACCGGCCCCGGTTCGGAAGTCCAGCGTCCGTTGGCTATCGTTGTGATCGGCGGACTGATTACCTCAACGTTATTAACGCTGATTATGCTGCCCACGCTTTATCGATGGTTCGATGGAAACCGGGAGTCTGTTTGATTTATGTTGACCGGCTGGCCGGTACCTTAAACAAGCCGGGAGCGGAACTGGCGATGGAACTATTATGGCTTTGTGTAGGTATTTTATTCTTAAAGGCCGGTAAACGTTCAAACACTCGTTAAGAAATGACTGGGCATAGGGAGATTACTTCAGATGTTCAAGGTTAGAAAATACTCAAAGCAGCTTAACCAGAGCGGCAACAACACTTATAGAAAGCGCCATCAGCCCACCCAGCTTGATAACCAGCCGCTGTTCGGTTTGAATAAAACGCGCGTCCATATCATGGCGCAAAATGTCAATGTCACGCCGTAAATCATCAATGTCATGTTTTGTTGCTAAATCAGCTTCGCCTTGCGCTTCTTTAAAGGCTTCCGAAAAAGCTTCGGCTTGGCTTTCCGGAACGCCTGCATCCTTGAGTGTCCGAACAAATTTATGGGTATCAAATGTAATGGCAGTCATAAAGTCGCCTCCTGTTTTTTGTTGATATACAGTTTATCACGCTTAATAATCAAGACAAGTCGGAGCGTGGGATCTAACGGAAAGCCTTAGGCAAGCACAGGAAGTGCAGTTATCGCTACCGTTAGACTTATTCCGGTCTACATGGCTATTCCGTTGATGCTGTGCTGTCGTCAATATCCGGCATCCCAGCCTCGGCCTGCTTCGCATTTTCCATCGCCATACCGGTCGAATGAGCCAGTGTTTGATAGGCAACGCCCAAGGCTTCCGCCGGCGACTCACCTAGGGTTTTAACGTTGGTTTGGGTGACCGCGTCGGTAATCTGTGGATTGACTTGGGTTTCCGCCATAACTTAGCCTCATTCGTTTAATTAAAATTTCGGGGTTTAAAAATACAAAAGAATTTTGATCTACATTCAATCACGCAGCCATTTTTGCATGACCGGAAAAGGTTCGACGCCTAGCTCCGCGGCTTTATTGTTGGTCTAAGCCAACCGGCATCGACAATATCTTTGATATCGATATAGACTCCCATCCGATAATTAAAAAGAAGCCCTTGAGCCCCTCCTCTATAGCCTTTATTGTGGAACAGTATTTCAGGACCGATTCCAAAGGCGACAACTGCGGCCCAAGACCAGGCAATTGCTTCGATGATGAAGTCCGCCATCTTTGCCGTTGTCGGATTATAAAATGCCATGGGTTCCTCTAAAAATGTTTAATAGCCGCATGTGACGGATCGTAGGATGAGGTGAACGCAGGTGAACCGCATCAATCGAGTAACGCGAATGTCGTCCCTCACTGCTCCCTATGATCCTATTGCGCTCTACAAATTGCACCTTACTTCGTTAGCACATTGATAGAGCAATTGGGTAAGCTGCGACATATCGTCAAACAGCACTCTGTCATCGCATGACGACATTTCACCATTTCGCACATACTGGAATGCTTTCATTCCTGCTGCTGCGGCTGCCTGAATTCCCACTTCACTATCTTCTACAACCACGCATTGGCTGGGCATATAGCCCATTGCATTGGCTGCGTATTGGAATAATCCTGGCTGCGGCTTCCAAGAGCCAACATCATATGAACTGAAAAGGCTATCGCCAAAGTAAGGTGCGAGGCCACTAACTTGCAGCGCTTGACGAATTTTCAAAGGCGGCCCGCTTGAAGCTATGCACTTGGGAAAGTGCGTTTCTTCGAGCATTTCAAGGACTCCGGGCATCGGCTTTAACTCACAAGAGAAGAGCTCCGTAACACGCTGGCGATAATGTTGTTCAAACGCATCTGGCAACTTTTGGCAAAGGCGGTTCTCAATATCGGCAAGAATTAGGGCCAACTTTTTGCCACGATACCGCTGGATCAATAAATCGACCGTCTCACTCAACTGAGGAAGCAAATCGAGAAACGCCTGATTGCAGAGCGCCTCGCTATCTACGAGCGTATCGTCCAGATCAAAGATTACACAGATACTGTTCATTTACCGAGATGCCCAACTGGAGCTAAGACTGGCGAGCCCGTAGGATGAGGTGAACGCAGTGAACCGCATCAATCGAGCAACACGAACGGTGTGGTTTGTTCCTCACCGCACCCTACGGCCCTTGACCATATTAAAAAAATAGTTTGTTAACCTCACTATTTGCTGATATTTCAGAGGCATATGCCTTGGCGTGTTCGCTCAAAGTACTTTTTATATTGAGAAAGTATATTTTTCTTCGATCCCAACCAAGCCAATCAAATAGGCTAGTTAATATTTTCTGAGCCGCTACATCTTCACCTTGAAGTGATAAATAGCAAGCAGTAGCAAAGGCGTTACGAAACAACATATCGGTTTTATAACGCTTTTCCTCTTCAAAAATTTTCACAAGCTTTTCAATCGACTGTTTTTCTTTGCTCATAAAATAATTTTACCTCTCATAAAAATACCTAACTAATATTAGACAACCTAATAGCCCGTACCTTGAAAATCAAATCTTTTGCCCGCATAAACTCCCCCGCGCACAATCAAAACTCAAACACTAACCACACCCTGTTGTTTTTGTAATTTCCTGTCAAAACTAAGCAATTTTAAATTTTGTTGTACGCTGTTTTGTAAAATCAGGGCATCGGCAAAATCAATATTTGAATTGCTGTACAACTGTAAAGCGGCTGCAAAAATCGTTTCGTTTTCCAATCTAAAAGCTGAGTTATTTAGCATGCTTTCCAGTACACGTCCTATGTCCGTTCTGGAAAAACCATAAGCCCGGCTTAATACCCAAACCGTTTCTACTTGCACGATTTGAGTCACATAAACCGTTTTATATTTGCTGACAATTTGCCGCGCTTTGCTATTTTGTTCGGGACACTGCGGGTCATCTACCAGGATGCGCACCATGACATTAGTGTCTAAACTAATCATCGCAAGCAGCTTCGGCTATCGCGTCCTCCATTTGCGCCAAAGAAACTGTTTTTGTCGCTTTCAGTAATCCAAATACCGCGCTGATATCATTTTCAACCGGTGTTATGGTAATAATATTGTTTTCGCAGCTCACTTTTACTTTTTGCCCCGGAGTAAGGTGTAAGGATCTGCGTATATTGGCAGGTATCGTGACCTGACCTTTTGAAGTAATACTTGATGTTTGCATAATTTACTCCTTGCAAATGCAGTTATTGAATAACAAGGTTAAGGCCAATCTAACGCTCAACATTTCTAGTGTCAACTGCGCCATTAATGCGTCGCATCCCAAACCGGTTGTAAGAAACTTTGGCATTGCCGCTCAAACGACTCGCCCAATACCAGCCCGATGTCCGCTACGTTACCGTAAAGCCGCCTGAGTTCCGGCTCGTACGGCTGCTGGACGGCTCTGGATAAATGTTCGATTGCGGCATCCAGCGCCGACTTTGACGCCCGGTTGCTGCCTGCCAGCTTATGGGCTTGTTTGATATAGGCCAATGCCGGATCGACAAAAAACGCATCGGGCTGTTTACGACCCAAGCGGTAGATTTCTATCAACGCAGCCAGATAATCCGATTGGCAATGTTCGGGCAACAGGCTTAAGTCTTCATCGGTGCTGAGCAGAAACGTCGGCTGCATGCCCGCGAATACGCCGGACATTGCCGCGGCATTGACTCTAGCCAGCGCAGCCTGATCGGGAGACAGTATCCCGGACGGCTGCCCGTGGTTAATAATCAGGTGATGCAACAGCGCGCAGATAAAATCCCTGCCTTTAAGATCGGCGTAGCGATAAAACAGGCTGCCGTTTTGATAACGGTTGCCAAGTTTACCCACCAGTCGGTAGCCTTTGACGATCAGGTCTATCGGCAGATCGTCCAAACGCTCACCCAGGTTTTTGGCTTTTATCCGCTCGACAAAGTCATTAATCACTCTTTGTTGCCGCTCAAACTCCAGCTCGCCCGGTGTACCGGCCAGCCAGCGGCCTTGCGCCTGGAGCTTTTTTACCGACATCGGTTTGCCGTTTAGCGCTTCCTGTATCCATTCGTGATAAATACTGTAAGCGTCCAGCGTTGCAATGCTAAACGGCTCACGCTCTTCGGCGGCAATCTCCATGCGACTAAAGCGCAAGTCCATTTGCCGCTGCATGAAATAACGTTGCGGATGCCGGAAAAAACTGAACAATTCACTGAGTTCAATCACTTCCATGTCTACAGTGTCTTCGGAGATTGTGCCTTGCCACCATATACTCGCAGGAGCTGCCGCCTCTCCGTTCCTGCCGGACAATGCCTTCGCGGTTTCGCAATCGCTTTCCGAAAAACTGAACAAACCCGCTGTCCCGTCAAAATAGCGCCGACTGAACGGTTGTAACGGATGCCGGGTAATTAGGTCGTTACCGCTCGGCAAGACTTCGAGCAATTCGCTGATAACCACCGACGGCGGAATCGGATCGTTGTGACTGATCGATTGACCGATATAAGTCACAATCAGCTGCTGTCTGGCCGATAACAGGATTTCCAAGAATTGGTAGCGGTCGTCGGCGCGATGCGAGCGGTCGCCTTTGCGGAAATTGTGTGCGAGCAAGTCAAAAGTCGGGTGACGGTCGACTTTGGGAAACTCGCCGTCATTCATGCCCAACAGCGCAATCACCTTGAATGGGATTGAGCGCATCGGCAACATCGAGCAAAAGGTCAGCTGGCCGCGTAAAAAACCGTTGGCCGATTTGCGCTCGGCCACCATGCCTTTCAGCCAGCTGACGATGACTTGCAGTTCCACATCGTCGTTATGCACGGTGGCGGGCTCGGCGGATAATTCGGCCAGCAGTTCGTTGAGCTGCTGGCGTTCGACCGGTTCCGCAGCAGCCAATAACTGGTCGGCGTAATAATAAAGCTGGGCGCTCCAGCTTTTTAATGGTTTCGCCTGCTTGAGTTCCTTATCCGCTTTAAACAGCAGTTGCATAAAATCGCACAATCCGCCCAATGCCAGCGCCGATGAACCTTCAATATCCTTGTAAGGCAGCACGTCGCCGGAAGCTAAGGTAACAAAATATTCGTCCTCGCCTACAGCATAGCCCATCAGCAACCTTTCCAGCGCCGCTTGCCAGGTATTTTCGCTCAGCTCGGGCAAGCCGAGTTCCTGCTTGTGTTGAGCCGACTTGCCCCAACAGACATGGGTATCCTGTAGCCAATGTTTGATCAGTTCCAGGTCTACTTCGGACAAACCGAAACCCGGATACACCACCGGCTGCTCCAGCAAATCGAGCACAGATTGCCGTCCGAAACGGCTTTGGCTTAAATCCAGAAAACGGATGAAGGCGTCCAGTGCGCTATTGCTCAGGCGTAAACTTCGGTCCGCAATCGCATGTTGAATATCGTCGAAAACTGCGGAAATAAACGGCTCATACAGCTGAATATCCGGCGCCATCACCACAATATCGCGCAGCTCCAGCGTCGGGTCGCTTTCCAGTGTTTGCAGCAGCTGGTTTTTTAACACCTCCACTTCGCGCATTTTGGAATGACAGGCATGAATGCTGATGGAATTATCTTGTTGCAAAGGCTCTGCCGCGCCATCCGGGCTGTTATTTAAAATAGCGTTTTGCAGGCGTTGCAGGTTGGTGTGCGCTTCGCTGAGTTCGAAGCTTTCCGGATCAAAATCGAACTGCGCCTGCTCCAGCAACATTTCCTGAAACTCACGGCCTTGCTGGCCTAATGTTGACAGCAACGGGTGGCCGGTAAAATTTTCTTCGTCGGTGGCTCGCTGGCGCTTGCTAGCCAGATCGGCCCAAAAATCCTGGGCTGGATTGAGCAGGAAAAGATGCAGCTGGCAATGTTTGGACAGGCCTTGTAGATAGCTTAAAAATAGCGGCGGCATGGTGTTAAGCCCGAACACCGAAATCCGCTCCGGTAACTGCTGACTGAATGCACCTTCCTCTGCGTTATTCAATTTGGCGATCGCATCCAGCCATAATGAGCCGCGGTGCTTGTTGCCGGTCTGGGCGGTTATTTGCAGCCACAGCGCCTGCTGCCAGCGTTCGGTTGTTGTTTGATATAACAGCTGGCCTTTTTGCCACATTTCCAGCATATCCGGACGCATCATCTGGTACTGGTCGAAAATCTGCGCCAGTTGCTGGGCCAGTTGGTAGCGTTTTAATGCGATATTTTCGCCGGACAGGTATTGCGTTAGCGGTAAAAACGCATCTCCCTCAAGTCTACGAAGCAGTGCCTCGATCCGCCAATGCATCAAATTACGCTCAAAAGCCGCGTCGCTTAAGCGGCTGTCGATGCTTTGCGCCAGGGAGCTGAAAAATTTGCCCGGAAATAAAAACTCGTAATTGCCCCAGACCTTAAATTGACTGGCTAACTGCTGTGATAACCAGCGCTCCATGCCCTGACTTTGAATCAAGAAAACTTCTTTTGCAAATGGCGAGCTCAGCGGCGAGTTTTCGATGACTGTGGTCAGGTGAACGACCAGGTTTTCTGTCTTATTGGAGCTGTGCAGGATGAACATGAGTAGCTTAATTTATTGTAGGCATTTTTAAAATCCAACTAGGAATCGTTGTGTAAATTTTGTCCTGAGAACGTAGGGCGTGCCGTGCGCGCCTTTGAAGCCAAGGCGCACACGGCACGCCCTACGAGATAGCCTTTATCGGGCACGGCTGATCAAGAACAAAACTTTTCCGTATAACGCTATCTGCTGTATTATCACACACCATTTACTTACTAATAACTAAAATCAGGATGGCCTTATGACGCAAGACGAATTAAAACAAAAAGTAGCTCAAGCCGCTTTGGAGTATGTTAAAGGTGTCGGCATAGTCGGCGTAGGCACCGGCTCCACGGTGAAACATTTCATCAATTATCTGGCCGATATTAAGGGCGATATTGAAGGCGCGGTCTCCAGTTCCGAGATGAGCACCGCCCAGTTAAAAGAGCTCGGCATTCCTGTGCTGGACCTGAACACAGTCGGCACGCTGGATGTTTATGTCGATGGCGCTGACGAAGTGACCCCGCATAAACATATGGTCAAGGGCGGCGGCGGCGCGTTGACCCGCGAAAAAATCATTGCCGCAGCTAGTAAGAAATTCATCTGCATCGTCGACGAAACCAAGTGCGTCGATGTATTGGGTAAATTTCCGTTGCCGGTCGAAGTTATCCCGATGGCCAGAAGTTATGTCGCACGGGAACTGGTTAAATTAGGCGGTCAGCCGGTGTGGCGGGAAAACTTTATTACCGACAACCACAATGTGATTCTCGATGTGCATAATCTGGACATTATCGATCCGATCAAACTGGAACAAATCATCAACAACATTACCGGCGTAGTAACAGTCGGCATTTTTGCGATGCGCCCTGCGGATGTGGTGCTGGTCGGCAAAGGCGACCAAGTCATCACGTTATAAAACATTTTGTAGGCCGGTTAAGCTACACAAAACCGGCCTACTGCTCCATTGCTTGATTTGCAGTACTCACCGTTTAACATATAAGTCCATTGTGCAGCGAGATTGAAATTCACAATGCAAGACTTGAGTGTTAATACCCTATGTTCGCTCGCAGCGCATATCCCGATAAAGTCGATACCTTTACAAATTTGTTTTTTATACTTAAACGGATATAATTTCGCATGAAACCCATCCGATTTCTCGGCGACTCGCTTAAACGCTTACGCGAATTTCCAAACAATGCCAAACAAGATGCCGGATACCAACTAGACAAAGTGCAAAATGGTCAGCAACCTGACGATTTTAAGCCGATGCCGGTCATTGGCAACGGAGTTGAAGAAATCAGGGTATGGGACGATACCGGGACTTTCAGGGTGGTCTATACCGCACGTTGGCTGGATGCGGTCTACGTCCTACACGCATTCCAGAAAAAAACACAAGTAACATCGAAACGTGATCTGGAAGTCGCAAAAGCCCGTTACGCACAATTATTGAGAGGTGAAATATGAGTTCAGCAACAATCGAAACTTACGCCAATGTCTGGGATGCCATTACCGACACACCTGAGGAAGCTGCGAACCTGCGTGTGCGCAGCGAACTGATGAACAAGATTGCCGCTATTGTGGCGGCAAAAGGCTGGACGCAAGTGGAAGCGGCGGCGCATTGCGGCGTGACTCAACCCCGTGTCAACGATTTGCTGCGGGGCCGAATCTCACGATTTTCCCTCGATGCCTTAGTGAACATAGCCGCGGCACTGGGCCTGCGCGTACATATCGAACTCGAAGCCGCCTGACTTTATCGCCGGGGGCAACTGGCTGTTTAGCGCTAACGATTAGCGAAAAACCTTACCGTACTTTTTCCTTGACGGCAGTATTTTTTGTATCCCTTCCGATACCTTCATATCCTTTCTTTTAGCATTAAGCCGCCACTGCTAGCGTGCATCAATCGCTGTGCAGACTTGTGCGGAACTGTCTATTAATTTGTGGTCGTCCGATTGATATAAACAGGGACTTCCTCATAAATTCCGGTTAATTTACGTTTGAATTCATCAGAAATCAGCCTGGAATCCTGCTTGCTTTTTACTACGCGCGGGGTAATCAAAACCACCAACTCAGTTTTATCCTTGTTGATGGTGGTATTGCCGAATAACGGCCCTATCCAGGGTATGTCATATAGCAACGGAATTCCGGATTTAGTGATACCGTTATTTTCTGTGATCAAACCGCCCAGTACTATCGTTTCCCCATCCAGTACCGCTACTGAACTTTCAATCTCTTTTTTGTTAATGGTAGCGGTCGATGTAACCCCGTTCGTTTGCGGTACGACACCACTGACAATTTGTTTGATTTCCATAATGACCATACCGTTCGCATTGACTCTGGGGGTAACGTCCAGCGTAACACCGGTATCTTTATATTGAATTGAACTGCCTACCGCTATGCTGGGAGTCGTCGTTCCTCCGGAGATAGGGACCGACGTGGTGCTGGTTTGTATAGGCACCTGATCGCCGACATTTATTTTCGCTTGCTGATTATTCAACACCATCAAGGACGGTGAAGAGATGACATTGATATTATTCTTGGCGGCCAATGCGCTTAATAACGCATTGACAACGCCCGAGTTATAGACTGCGCTCAGACCGCCTGTCGCAAAAGCGGCCCCGGTTGCTGTCGCTACTGCGCCAAGCGTCGTTGTACCCGTACCGCTGCCGATGCTGCTGCCGCCGTGATCTAAAAACCATTGTATGCCGTATTTTAAATCGTCTTTTAAATCGACCGAGACTATCGTCGCATCGATCAATACCTGCAACGGCAAGGTATCAAGTTGATTGATAATCGGCAGTATGATTTCGTATTCGCGAGGCGTAGCCACAACAACCAATGAATTATTGGCTTTATCGGCAATAATTTTGACATCTTCCACATTGGCTACTGACTCCGCACCTGTTCCGGCGCGGTTAGACGCACGGTTTTCGGTTTTAGATTTATTATCCGTCGGTTGCTTATTGGTCATTTCAGCGGCGTCTTTTCCGGGCGAAACCTTTGCTGTTTTATTTGCAGATTGCGCGCCCGTGAAAATCTCATTCAAGGTATTGGCCAGTTCTTCGGCATCGGAATGCTGGACTTTATAGACGTTGACCCCACCGCCAGACTCTGAATTTGCCTTATCCAGCCTGAATATCCAGCTTTCAATATCATGTAAATATCTGGCTTGATGAGTAATCGCCATCACCGCATTCAGGCGTTCGATTGGAATAAAACGAAAAAAGTCGGACTTTTCTGCGTTCTCTCCTTTGTTAAAAACTTCATCCAGCTCTTTAATAACGGTTTCCGGATCAACATGGGCTAACGGAAACAAGCCAAAAGACCGTCCTTTCAACACATCAATATCAAAAGTGCTGACCATATCCATGACGCGCGACAATTCCTCGGGCGTTCCGGACACCACCAAAATATTGCGCGTTCCATCGACCGTGAGTATGGTTTTTTCCTGCACCAAAGGTTTTATAACTTTAACAATATCCTCGACCGCCACATTTCTAACCGGAATAACTTTGGCCTGATAGCCGGCCCCTCCGGCACCGCCGGGAACCGAGAAGCTGGAGCTGAACAGTGCTTCCGTCGCAGGCTCTATGTGATAAATTTTACCGTCTTTAACCAAAACCGCATTATTCATCCTCAATACCATTTCCAGGGTAGGCAGCAACTCGTCTTTGGTTAAGGGCTCTGTTGTCTGCAAAGTGACCTTGCCCGCCACTTTCGGGCTGAGCACATAGTTTTGTCCGAGTATGTCGCTTAAAACAACTTTGGCCACTTCCCCAAGATCCGCGTCATCAAAATTCAAACTGTATGAACCCTCGCCGCTCTTGCTTTTTTTATGCGGTGTTGCCTCCGGTACAAACCGGTTTGTGCCGAAAAACAATTCAGGCTTGCTTTGCGTTGTTTCAGCAGCAGGCGCTTTGTTTTGCAGCTCTTTAAACGGCACACTGGTTTGCTCGTTTTTGACAGGCGACAACGGCAATTTGGTATTTAGCTTGGGACCGAGCAGCTCACAACTTGACAGCGCTAAACCAGCGGCCATTAAACAGGAAGTTGTTGTTATCTTTTTTATATTAATCATCGGTTACTCTCGGATGTATCTCCAGTAGTGTCTGCCGGAGGTTCAGGATTAGCTGCGGGAACAGGTGCTGGCGCTGGAGCAGGAGCTGGAACAGGTGGCTGTGAAAATGGAGAAGGAGCCGATGCAGGTGCCTGTGAAAATGGCGATGGTCTGTTTGCCCCCGGCGGTAATGCTTTTAATTTTGGTTTTCGAAGCAGTAATTCTTTTTCGTTAGTACCTTGTTTCAGCAGAGCCCTGTCCCTGCTTATTTCAATCAGTTTCCAACCATCAAGGTCATCGCCTACGGTTATTTTCCGATAATTATCTTTGGCAACCTTTGATCTAGACCGGCCGAATAACGCCAATGTGGTTTTCTTTGTACTGTAAACTCCGTTCAACTGCCAGTCAAAGCTCTCCAACTTGGTACCCCCTCCTTGCGCTGTTTCGGGACGCACCTCATCTACAGCTCTTCTGCCTTTAATAAATAACGGCCTGGTAACCAAATCAACATAACTGTCTTCCGGCTGTTTTGCCAACGCTATTGTGGGCAACTCATCCGCTTTATAGTTTTGCGGCTTTGCCGAGAGGATCGATGTCAGTAATCGATGCCTCATATAACTTGCATATAACCACTCTACGGCAATAATCAAACAAAGACTAATGCAGACAGATACCAGCAATTTGATAAGTTTACTATTCATTCCGGCTGCTTTCTCATAAAACTAACCGCTTGAAAATTAATATCCAATTCGTTACTCAGCTCGATCTGCTGTGTCATCCTGCTTCTTATACCGCGTATCGGCCTTATCTCTATCTGATTGATAATAATCAGCGGGGTTGATGTTTCTATCTTGTACAGCACAGCCCGTAGCACTTGGCTATTGCCGGTCATTCTTACACTGACGGTTATCCGGCTAAATTCATTTTTGATGGTGACAGGAAGCGCCTGAGTACTGCTCAACTGCCCGCCTGCCTCTACAATCGTTTTTTTAATAAACTCCTGAAGCTCTGCGGAGGCCAAAGCGCCGGTACTCTGCTTGTTCAAAAGCCCGCTTTTTTGATATTGCTCTTGTATCGCGCGCATGTTTTCAATGACTGCGTCTTTTCTTGCCAAAACCCGCTCATATTGCTCCAGCTTAAAAACAAGATTATTTTTGACCTCGTGCAGATCCAGGCCTTTGTTAACCACTGGTACGATAACGACCAGGCTGACAATCAGTATCGCCGCAACTAACAGCGCAATGGCCGACCATCGCTGTATTTGCTTATTGCCGACATCAATCACTTGCGTCTCCCCATCGCGCTGGTGACGGTGTGTTGTGTGCCGCTAGCCAGTCGGGAACCGCCGTGGCTAGCGCCAAATATGCCGGAAACCGGCGCAGCGTTCGGCTGCGCGGATGGAGACGGCGCAACTGCCGGGGTAACGTCAACCGTAATCTGGAAGCGCTCTTGCCCGCTGATTTTATCCTGGGTAACCGGCGAGACGAAACTGGCGTTGGCAAGCAATTTGGAGTCTTCCAAAGCGCCGAGCAACGCTGAAGCGGCGGGCGATTCGCCCTGTATTTGCAGGTGTCCGTCTGCGTACTGTAAATAGGACAGCCAGGTATTATCTTTTATTAATAAACTTAAGGTATTGAGCATATCAACTATCGTCGGCGCCGCATTTTTCTGCTCTATTAATAACTGTGTTTCATGTATCATCGCATCAATCTCCAGCTGCAAGGCTTTAACTTCCTTCGCATCCTTTTCTACGGCGTCGATTTTTTCCTGTAACACATTGACCGTATGAGATTCGAACCAGACCGGAAATATCAGCGCGGCACCCAGCAGTAGACATATCGCCGCAATCAAACCCGTATAAACCAGACGCGGTGTATTTGCAGGTTTGTCCCTTAGGTCTTCCGGTAATAAATTATAGCCTTCATAACGTTGCTCAAGATCATTTGGCGTCTCCTGATAATCGACGAATAGCGGCGACATGCCCATTGCTTTGACGTCTTCATACAATGCATCAAGTGTTTCTCTCGGCGTTAGCACCAGCATGACTCGCATTTGCCCGGGCTCATGCTCTCCTTTCAGAGGCTTAACCGCAAAATAAACCTGTTCCGCCTTAAACGGCGTATAGCGATCAAGTTCGTAGGCAATAACCTGGGACAGGTTTTCTTTTACCGCGGCCGGTAAGGCAAGCTCTTTTTGAATGGCTTCGTTTCCTGATAACCGGAGTATTAAATCCGCTTTAGCCAAGCGTTCATCTTTGGCTAACAAGGCTTTATATTGTGCGATGCCGGAAACGTTACGCTCCAGTATTGCCAAAGACTCGGCCTGGTCATTAAGCAGGTAGGTCAGCGCCAGCCGGTTACCTTCGGGACGGACGATAATAAACCCCTGCTTCTCATTAACCAGCTGCCTGATTTTTTCAGGCACCAAAAAGTCAAGCTCGCGCAACCACCAGCGGAAGAACTTTTTAATATCCAGATCAATTGTTGAATTCAGGTTCAGCATACTGTCTCACTAGCAACGCATCTTTTTCATCTATAAACAATGAACCACCCACCTCGACGTTGCGCTGCCATTTCAGAACCTGAAACGGCGACATTCCCGTCGGACTATTCGATTTTTTTATCAGCGCATCGATAGTAGCTGTGGAGCCATCATCCAACAACGCTTCGGTGATAACCGTCATCACAACTTCTTGTTTTGTTGCGTCATTGACTGCTGTTACCGGCATGCTCACTCCTGTTTGCCCAGACACTGTGCCCAAAGTAGAGAGCACTGGAACTGCCGGTGCGGGCAGGCCGTTTATCGCGCTTTCCTGTCTGGCAGCAATATATTCGTCTACCAATCCGGTATCCATTCCCGGCAATACATATAAAACCTCTTTGGCAGCCTGGGCCAAATCAACTTTGGGCTGTCCCGAATGGATCGTAACCAGGCTTTCAATCCACTTGAAGATCTGTTCATTCATACCCAATACCAGCTGCAATTCCTCAATAGATTGAAACGGCTTGTTGCGAGGCTGATAACTTAATCCAGCGTCTTTATATTCTTCTTTCTCCGCGCCATCTATCCGCACCAGGTCATCCCCATCACGCCAATCGAGAATAGCATTAACCAATTTGGTTTGCAGCTCGGCATCAACAGGCGCGTGAACCATCAGCCCTTGTAACAGGTCCTGATCCGCACTATTGAGATCCACCTTGCCTGTTTCAGATAGTAACCGGACACGGACTTTCGAATCCGCGTAATCTATTTGATAAATACTGCCATCGGTATGCCAGCGTTGCAGCTGATCGGGATTCATTACCATCAGCTCCGCGATCGCAAGCCCTGATTCTGCGACAGCCGCGGCCTGGGCAGTGCTACTGCTGCCAGCGGTAATGCCCGCTTCCCGCCGCATACTAAGAGCAAAACTGCCGGCCATAATAGTCAGCAGACTCAACACCCACAAAACCAGAACGAGCGCAAAACCCCCGGACCTGGTCAATTGCCGACCCCTATGCCTAACGGTGCCGCGTTTACTCCAGTCCCTGTCCCTGCATCTGCAACTTTAAGCTCTATAACCATTTCCGGCCAAAAAACGCCATCCGTCGTGTGGATGGTGATTTTGACCAGCTTGGGCTGAACATCCTTTTCCAACCAGTCGTCCTGCCAACTGTTTTTGCTCGCATCATCATCGGCAGCGCCAAAATAAGCCAGCTCAAAATCGCTGACATGCTTTAACAAAACCGCCTCTTCCCGGTGCCATTCTTTGCCTTCGGCCACCGGAAAAAACGGCGTTAGCGTCACGTTAATAACCTGCTCTTTACCTTGTCGCTGCGGCTGTATCGAAAAAAGCTGCATGCCTGCCCTGCCGACGCTTGCAGGAAATACCGAAACAAACTGCAAGGACTTTTTTTTGCCTTGAAAAGAAAAGGCGTTATTCTTGTCTTTCATCCCCGCGCCGGCTCCTGACTGGCCTGCGGTATTCCCATCATTGCCGGCGTTCCCGGTGTCGGTTCCCGACTGACCCGCGGCATCCCTATCATCCCCGGTCATAAAATCATTCGATACCGGTATCGCTGACGATAAATGCCGTTGAAAAAAGTTATAGACGACGGCGACCTCATTCACTTCGGTTATTTTGTTTTCCCCTTTTTCCCAGCTTTGGGCGCAAATTCTTAAGCTGCTGAACAATAACACGACCATGATGCTTAACAGGCTCATTGCTATCAGGACTTCAATCAATGTGAAGCCCGCGGCGTATCCTAAACCGGGAATGCGTGCCCCGCCGTCTTGAACCTGAGCTTTCCTCATACCATTTTATTCGCCAGTTTCAAGGTTATTAACTGAACCTGCCTGCCGCCAACACCGGCTTTATCACCCCAACTTACGATAACCTTAACCTTAAAAAGCACTGCCGCTATGGTCGTGAGATCTAAATCTTCAGCCGTGAATTGGAACAGGCTAACGGACACGTGCCAATGGTATTTTCCATTTTCAACGCCGGTAGATTCCGTCGGTTTCAAAGGTGTTTCCATACTTGTCTGAGCCATTATAGATTCAGCAATCTGGACGGCTGCGTTATATTCTTCGGCCACGCCCGCGGTATTAACACCGGCAGAAAATATCTTCAGCAAAATCCCTAAGGAAAGCGCCAGAATTGAAAACGCGATCAGTATTTCCAGTAACGAAAAGCCGTGCTGTTTATTCATTTTCAAGTTCAATCTGGCCGGTCAACCAATTTATATCGGTTTTCCAAACTGTCTGTCCCCGCTCCAGCGTGATCCTTCCTCCGGTGGACGAGCCATCGGCAAAAAAACGGATGCTCGCTGTGCCTTCTCCGCTTAATTCGGTTTGCGCAGTCACCACGGTGATGTCAATATCGCCGGGTATTTGATAACGCTTGTCCCTCCCGCTGACTGTATAACTGTTGTCGCCCAGATTAAGGGTAACCGTGGTTTCCTGATGGGTCATTAAAGCCTGCCCCCTGGCGAAACGTAACGCTGAAACTATATCTCTGGCTGCGGCCTTGATTTTTGTAGAGTCACTTCCAGAGGACAGGTTAAGACCGATCACCGAAAAACCCAAAACAACGACAAAAAGCACCACGACCAATTCCAGCAGGGTAAATCCTTTACAGCGTTGTGCCGTATCAGTTATTCCCAACTGACAATATCCTGGTCTTCTCCTGTACCGCCTTCCTTGGCATCCGCCCCAAAGGAAAACAAATCAAATTTCCCGTGCTCGCCGGGGAAAACATAATGATATTCCTGCTGCCACGGGTCTACCGGCATTTTGGCTTTACGTAAATAAGGGCCATTCCAGCGTTTGCCGCCGTCGGGTGATTCAATTAAAGACTTCAAGCCTTCTCCGGAACTCGGATAATTGCCCAAGTCGAGTTTGTACATATCCAGGGCGGCGGCCAGATCTTCAATCTGCACTTTTGCCGCTTTGGTTTTGGATTCGCCCATGTGTTTCATGACCTGAGGCCCGACTATTCCGGCCAGCATCGCAATAATACCCAGCACGACCAACAACTCAAGCAAGGTAAACCCGGCTTCGACAATCGGCCAACTGGCATACAAGCCATTGCCGGCAATAAGTTTTTTCATTTGTTTCATAATGTAGAATTTCTCCGTTTAAAAAGCTAAGTCGTTAACACTGAGGATAGCCAGCAAAATCGATACAATGATGCCTGCGATCATCAGTCCTAATGAAATTATCAAGGCCGGTTCCAGCAATGCCAGCAGCCGTTGTATCGATACTCTAAGCTGCTTATCGTAAATAGTCGCCACACGTAGCAGCATTTCTTCCAAGCGTCCTGTTTCTTCACCCATTTTGATCATTTGCATGGCCATTTTTGGGAATATTCCTTTCTCCAGCAACGCATCCGACATATTTCTACCCTGTTTCAACTGCTCTTCGGTATCTTGAATGGCCGCCGCCAAAACCAGGTTGTCGACTGTTTCCCGAACGATAACCAAAGCAGACAGGATCGAAACGCCGTTACCCAATAAGGTGCCCAGCGTGCGGCTGATGTTGGCGGTTTCCTTGTTCAGGATAATCGTCCCGGCCAACGGCAGCTTTAAAAAACGGCCGTCCCAAACTTTCTTTTTGACCGGATCGGCCATTTGCAGATTCATATAGCTGGTTATTAAAAGAACGCCCAAAATCAATACCCACCAATAGCTCTGCAACCATTCGGCCAGCCCCACCACGATCTGCGTCGATACCGGTAGCGCCTTGCCTGCGCTTTCGAACATTTCTGAAAATTGCGGTACCACAAAGGTCAACATCACAAACAAAGAAGCCAATGACATGATCAGCAAGATGGCCGGGTAAATCAATGCGGTACTGACCGTTTCTTTTAATTCACGGGAGCGCTCTAGGTATTCGGCCAAGCGCGTTAATACTTCGCCCAAACTGCCTCCAGCTTCACCGGCGCGTATCATGTTCAGATAGAACTTACTGAAAATGCCTGACTGTTTTTCCAACGCATCGGCCAGTGTAGAACCGCCTTTGACTTTTTCCAGAACCCTGCCGATCAGCTTGGTCACCCGTTCATTGTCTTCAGTCAAATCCATCAATACCAGCAAAGACTTGTCCAAAGGCAAGCCGGATTCCAGCAAAGTCGCCAACTCCCCGGTAAACAAGGCGATGTCTTTTGGCGATAATTTGGACTGTTTTATACCAAGTTTTAAGCCCAAAAACGATTTTGCACTGGCCGGTATAACACGAATAGGGATATAACCTTCTGTTTGCAATGTCGCAATCAAATGCTGTTCGTCAACCGCATCTCTGACGCCTTCTTCGGTCTCGCCAAGACTATTAACCGCTTTATAAGCAAATAACATTATGTTTCCGACGTTACCCGCAGCACTTCTTCCAAGGTTGTAATGCCTTGCAGGGCTTTGACCAGGCCGTTTTCATACATCGTGGTCATGCCTTCTTCAATAGCGAGCCGTTGAATAGCGCCGGCTTCTTCATGTGCCATAATTAATTTGCGCAAAGGATCGGTCATTTGCAGGAATTCAATAATCGCCAGCCGTCCGCGATAACCTAAGCCGCCGCAAGACGGGCAGCCGACCGGTTTGTATAAGACAATATCGCCCGCCGGAGCAAACCGCCGCAGCTTCATGCCTTCGACGATATCCGCCGGAGGCGTATAGCGCTGCTTGCATTCGGGGCACAATTTTCTGACCAGACGTTGCGCCAATATGCCGTTAACGGTGGAGGTGAGCAGGTATTCTTCAAGGCCCATATCGAGCAATCGGGTGACGCCGCCCGCCGCGTCGTTGGTATGCAGCGTCGAAAGCACTAAATGCCCGGTCAACGCCGATTGCACGGCGATTCTTGCAGTCTCCAGGTCGCGCATCTCGCCGATCATGATCACGTCGGGGTCTTGCCGCACTATAGAACGCAACGCCGACGCAAAGGTCAGGCCTATTTGCGGTTTTGCCTGAATCTGGTTGACCCCTTCCATCTGGTATTCCACGGGGTCTTCAACCGTGATGATTTTTCGCTCGGAAGTATTAAGCTGCTTTAACGCAGCGTACATGGTCGTCGATTTTCCGCTTCCGGTTGGGCCGGTAATCAGGATAATGCCGTGCGGCTGAGACAGTACATCGATAAACTGCTGTAAATGCTTGCCGGAAAAGCCCAGCATCGCGAAATCCAGCACGGTGGTTTCCTTGTCCAGCAAACGGATCACCACGCTTTCGCCGTACATCGTCGGTATCGTAGAAACCCGCAAGTCCAGTTCCTTACCCAGCATTTGCACCTTGATACGGCCATCCTGCGGTAGGCGGCGTTCGGCAATGTTTAGCTTGGCCATAATCTTGATACGCGAAATCACTGCGGCGGTAGATTTGACCGACGGCGCTTCAATATCCTTCAATACGCCATCGACACGCAACCTGACTTTCAAGGATTGTTCAAAAGGTTCAATGTGGATATCGGAGGCTCTGGTTTCAATAGCCCGTTGCATGATCAAATTGACCATCTTGATAACCGGCGCTTCACTGGCCAGGTCTTTTAAATGCTCAAGGTCTTCTTCGCGCAGATCATCGACGCTGAAATCGTCAGTAAGTTTATCCGTTTGCGAGAGGCTTTCGCCATACTGTACTTCCAGCGCTGCATCAATCTCCGAAAGCAGGCCGACTTTGGGGATTATATTTTTTCCGGTCGCCAGTTTTAACGCGTCAATGACAAACCGGTCTTCGGGGTCCATCAGGGCAACGGTAATATCTTTGCCCTGACTTAAACCGATAACATGATAGTTTTTTAAAAACCGCAACGGCACCGTTTCCGGCAGTTGCATTTCCAGCGGATATTGCTCCGGTGCAACCTTCTCAAACCGGCCTGACTCGACAAAAGCATCGGCGACATCCAGCTCCGAACACAAACCGAGCTTAACCAGCAACTGCGGTACAGTTTCCGAGACCGATGTTTTCTGCACCCGCTCAACTTTTTTCAATTCTGTGACGGAAAGTTTCTGTTTATCTTGCAAAACAGTTAGCAACGATTCATATGCCATTATCCTGGAAGTCGATAGGTATTTTATTAGTGATTTAAGAATAGAGGGTTAGACTTGCTCAAGCAATAAGTATTATCGCTTATTGCTTGAGCTTGCCATTTAGCGGATCATTTATAATAATAAAATCTCATGTATTTTAATTTGGCCTGTTTTATTATGGGTCAAACCCTGTTGTTTGTTCATAACGACAATAAATTTTTGCCTGTTTGTTGAATTTGCGCAGATTACAGAGTGACGATTAAGGCATACTTAAATACTGCCAGCCTCACTGACGCCTATTCCTTTTCAAATCAAGACCAGATTTTTCGGGCTTTATCCCCATTTCCCGGGGCGGCAGTTTAATATAACAAAAAGCGCCCATCGCCAAAAGTAGACGCTGTACAAAGCCAATGACAGCCTATCGTAGTTGTGGTGAGTGCCTAGCGCCGATACCTTATATCTTACAACTTTAAATCTGATCGGAGGTGTTTATGTTCTCGTTCTTTGCACATTTAATTTTGTCAGCAGGCTTGCTGCTGCTGATGGCCCACCTCGTCCGCGGCGTTCAAGTGGAAGGCTGGGGTTCCGCAATTATCGGCGCAATTGTTCTCGGTTTCGTGAATGCCGTCATCCGGCCGATCATGATTTTTCTTACCTTGCCTCTCACGGTTATCAGCTTTGGGCTCTTTCTGCTGGTGATCAACGCACTGATGCTTTTGTTGATGGCAGCACTGGTTCCCGGCATCCGCGTTCAAGGTTTTTGGCCCGCACTGGTCGGAAGCCTGGTGCTCACGCTGCTCAATGTTGTGGTTGAGTTCTTTATATAGCTTTATAGACCGGGCAACAGTAAATCGGCTCATGATTAAAATCTTCTTTCAACAACAAGCGGTTCGGCATATTCGACCTGTCCCGGTTTGCTAAATAAAGATACCAGTATGCATCTAACCGCTTAACGCACCAAAATATCAGCACCAAACCAATCAGCAAGCACATGCCTGTAATGTTCTGCTTTTTGGGTTTGCAGATGTTCAAGCGGATTAAGGTTATCGGTAAGAAGAACGCCCTGATTCTTGTTCACGGTATAAATCCTGTTTTGTAACCAAGCAACTTGGTCTGGCAGAAGCGATTTGGAAGTCAGATCGATGGGACGGTTAGCCATCAGAAAAATGAAATCGTTATAATCCTCGCCGGGCTCGGCAATAAATACGGATTGATGTGGAAACACCTGTTCAATGGTTCGCGAAACGGACGACAGGGCCGCATTTTTGTCACTAGAGAAAGCTACAAAATTGAGCGCGAGGATACCATCATTTGACAGTAATCCCCGTAGCTGAGCCAATGTCTCGACAGTTAACAAGTGCGCCGGCTCAGATCCACCAGTGAAACAATCATGGATAATTAAGTCGTAAGGCCCTTTTAAATGACCAATTTCATAACGTGCGTCACCGACTATAGCTTGGCCGGTGGGCTTAAAACCAAAATACTTAGACGCGGCATCTGCAACTGCCGGATCAATCTCCAAGGTATCCGTGACAATCCCGTAGCGATCATGCAGAGTCTTTGCCATATGACCCGCACCAAGGCCAATAATCAAGGCTCGAGACATTTTAGGCGCCAAAGCGGGCATCAAACTGACCATTTCTTGATAGCCGAGCCGATTTTTACCATTGGAGATATTGGCCGCACCAATCATAGACGCATCAGAAGTAAGGAACCGAAGGTCGCGCGACTGCTCTTCTATTACCCGAACCCATCCGTACAGGCTTTCACGTTCGGACAGGATTTGAAAGTTTTTTCCACCTGTATAAGCATGCCCTGCACTTACCACCTTAGGTAGCAAGCAAGCTGCCATTATCGCCAACAGAACACTTGGTAAAATGGCAATAGTTACACCTAATTGTTTTTGCTCATAGATAGCCACAACGATTGCCAGTATGAGAAGAGAAATGCCCAGGCCGATCAATATCTCTCGGGATCCTATTAAAGGGAATAGAAAAAAACCCAACAGCAAAGTACCAACCACACTCCCAACCGTACTGACCGCATAAATAGAACCCGCACTGGAGCCAACACCATCCAAGCGCAAGGTCGACATTTTAATAGCGAAGGGCCCTACCATACCAAGCATAGTTAGGCTGGGAGAGAACAACACGAGCGCGCTGACAAAAGCGCCTGCACGCAACCCCAGAGGATCGGTAGCCAATAATACCAATCGGGTTACCCATGGAATCAGCAGCGTAAATACGGCAGCTAGCGCAATAATAAGTGAAAGTCCGGTGCGTTTCGCCCTGTCAGCCCACAAACCGCCGATAAAATAGCCCATAGCAAGCGCAATCATTGTGACAGAAATTAATGACGACCAGACATAAAGGCTGGCGCCATAAAAAGGGGCAATCATTCGTGTACCCAGAAGCTCTATCACCATAACCGATGCACCGGTTAGAAAAACGGTCAGGTAAAGGCCTGCGCGTCCGAAGCTATTCAAAGAGTTGTTTGTCATATTTTTATCTATTTTGTTGTTGTAATCTTCAGAGTGCGATGGAAAAATCTCAATTACCTTTATTGATGAGTGCGACATTCACGCTCATTGAAACATTCAGTCGTCCATATTCTGCGCTCTATGTCGGACTTATTTTTGCGCGCCATTGGCACCAACGAGTGTTCCGCCAACTTCACCCTGCACATTCACCCATAAATGAGGTAGCCCCAAGCTTTCCAACCAAGCGGGGCCACTATCTTCCTTCAACATCGCGATAGTGGAAGCACTACCGGCGACTACACAAAAATCACCGACCACGCTAACCGCCGCCAGGTGTTTCACCGGCCAACCGGTTTTAGGATTGAGTACATGACCGTAACGCACACCATCCACCATAATGCAGCGTTCGTAATCGCCGCTGCTGGCCAAGGCTCCCTCCCGCAAAGAAATTGTCTGCATTACGGCTTCTTCCCGCCGGGGATGACGTATGCCGACTTGCCACGGACTGCCATCGGCACGAGGGCCGATGATTTTTATGTCACCGCCTAAATTAACTACGCCATGGCGAATGCCCGCCGCCTGACATAATGTTGCGGCGCGATCAACGGCGTATTCTTTAACCACGCCACCGAAATCAATTTCCATGCCCGGAGTTGAAAATTCAAGTACCGGCGGCGCCCAGTGCAATTTGTGCCAGCCGACTTTATCCAGCAGCTCCTGAATTTGCGCCTGCTCCGGCAACTTACTCAGATCAAAACGCCAGGCGCGACGCAAAATGCCCGAGGTAATGTCAAACAAACCATCGCTCTGGTCATAACAGATCGCCGCATAATTCAGCAACCCTGCCGTTTCATCATCTACCGTAATACAACCGCCGGCCGCCGCCGCGCGATTGATGCCGGAGAGCAAACTGTCGCTACGGTAGCGGGAATAAAGCGCTTCGAGCCGATAAACGTCGGCTATGGCGGAGTCCGCAACCCTTCTGGCCTCGGCATGATTTTCAGCAAATAGTTGTATCTCGCAAGGAGACCCCATGGCCTTGAAGGCATGGCGATAATAGTTCAAGCTCTTCGCTTTCATTCTAAAATTCCCGGCTCACCCACTGGGTGGGCGGTAAGCGAATTGCAACGATCCTGTTTTATAAGAACTTTGTCATGTTTAACCGCTTTTTTCAGCATTCAATAGACTCAAGGATACTAAATTGCATATTAAAATGCATAACTCCAAGTAGCCGAAAGCGCGCCACTACTGGGTAGCTGGTAACCATTGACATCGTTACTTACGGGCTGGAGCCATTCGAAACTCAGATTATTGCCCTGCAAATCGCCTGTCGGCACAAAAGCGTTGAGACCAAATCCGACATCCCAAAAACGCCCGCCGTAGTTGGATGCATAATCCAACGGTCCCAATCGATTGAATGTGCCGTTGTATGCGCCACTAACCGAACCTTGGACGGTGTAAACGCCTCGCACTGAAGCCGAGAGCCAATCCAGCAGACTGTAGCTACCCCACGCGGTAGACTGAAATATATTGCCAAAAGCAAAGCCCGATTCATTTTTATTTTCAAGACGCACAGTGGTGTTGAACTGTGCCCCCCAGGAATACTTATCCATCTTTCCCGTGTAAGTGATGCTCGGCTTGAAATCCCAGGTACCGCTGCCCAGTTGCATACCGTAATGCTGAAAGCCGACATCGATTCGATGAGTATCCCTGAACTTGACGCCTACATCGCCGGTCGGGGCGCTGAGCCCTAAGGTTGCATGCAAATGATGATCGGCTTCATCGAATAGCTTGACCATCGCATACATACCGGTATCGCCGATGCCGCCCGTCGTGTGCTCATGCAAGGTGTGATGATCGATCAATGCTTGCTGATCGAAAGTTGCCGTTGGCGCTCCGTTCAGTACTCTTGTGGTCATATTCATATCGACGAATTGAGGCATCAACATCAATGTTAACCAGTCGGTAGGAGCATACATCAGGTCGAGCATGATCATGTTCATGTTCATCCCGCTCGACGTATCAAAGCATGGATTGCCTTCACAGCCATTGTTTACGATGGCTTGATCGCTGACGTCATTCAAACCGTGAAGCATGCTGCCGCCCTGAGAAGCGCGCATGTAGCGGGCGCCGACCATGACATCGCCGGACTTATCCAGCATATGATCGAACATGACGCCGGCCGGCGCATGGCTGCCGTGGTGTCCATGATGGCTATGCTCGCCATGGCCACTACCGGCCATGGAAAGTGTCGATAAATCGACCTTCAAAACCCCATTGACCATATAAGAGTTGTAATCCGCATAAGAACCTTCGCCGCCGCCACCCAGTTTCAATGAGCCGGCATGAGTATAGTATTCGGCGCTAGCCTCCAAGGTAATACCTTTGGCGAATTGCTTGCTTAATGTGATGCCTCCGCTTAAAGCACCGAATCCTGAAAGACGTTGATCGCTGGAATAATTGGCTGGAAGCTTGCCGGCGTCAAACGGGGCAGTTTTATTAATCGGGTTGACTATCGTTTCATCGACAATATTACCTTTCGCATCAATTAAATTAAAATACTGATCGCGAAAATAAACTTGTCCATTATTGGGATGATCAGCTGAAACCAAAACAGGTCTCCCGCTCGCATCTACGACGTTGTGAATAAGGGCTTGAGTGGATACGATATACGGGGTATAAAAATCGGCAGCCGATTGGGAGTAATAGCGCACCTTCGGTGTAATAGTCCAGTTGTTGCCCAACGGCTGGACCCAATCCGCTTCGAAAGTATGGGCATTGATTCCCCAGTCATCGTGAAAAAACCGGTAATCAAAATGTAACGCCGCATCCAGACCGTCAATGTGTTGAACGTAACGCAAATTTTCAGTCCATTGATTACGCATATCAGGCCGTTTTTCAAGTAAGCCGATAGCAACCCCGCTTAATACGTCGCCGGTTTGCAAAGGATTAACGAATGCGGCCTCCACTGTTTTATAAGGATTTGCCATATAACCGGAGCTGCGGGTATATCCTACGCTCGCTTCAATTTGCGCGTGCTCATTCACTACTTGGGTTACGCCAAAAACTGTCCCCCAATCCTGTCGATTACCCTTCAGGATGGTATTTCCTCCCTGCTTTGTAATCTGGCTGCTGTTCGAGGTGATATTGTGAACGTTAAAACCTCCGCTTGTATCCCAAATATAAGGAGTGGCATCGTGATCAAGTATCGCGCGAGTATCGCTGTTGGTGTAACTCAAACCCAAATTCAAGCTGGTCAGCTTCCGGTTCAAGTCCCAGCGCCCGGCCAGGTTGCCAAATCGGGATTCATAATCGTTTTCTACGGAAATGCCGCCGCCAACATCCAGCACAGCTTCATTCCACTCGTAACTCAACTTGAAATCGCCTTGATTGCGTGTCTCCGGCGAGGCCGAGGAAATCGTATGCACTAATTGGGTGTCCTTAACGTATGTATTGGTTAAAGGATTCCGTATGAGCGGGTTAAGTTGTCTATCGAATACTACATTATTGTTTTGTAAAAAGGGCGTTGCTCCCGAAATCACCCCTCCCTCTTTATTACCGCCAAAAGATAACGGTGCAGTCGCAATCGGCGAAGCTCCGCTCCAGGTGTCTTTAGTGTAGTTGAATGCAAATTTCACTCGATCCGACAGCTTGATTTTCGAACTGCCCAGAAGGCTATTTACTTCAATGGGTTTAAATCGGCTCTTTACTCCGAAAAGATTACGGTTACTTTCCTGGTAATATCCATATGAAAACCCGGCCTCTTCTTCGGCAGCATGAACCGGTGAAGACATCAATCCAGGCAAAGATAAAGCGGCGGCGGTCAGCGCCTGCAATGACGCACTTGCTGATGTTGTCGGTTTCGGTTTGCTCCTGCCGATTAACAGACGGCCGATAAAGCGTCTATAAGCAGTCGTAAGTAACGAACTGCCCATGTTTTCTGCAAAAAATTTTCTTGATGTGGATTTAGTAACAGCCACAGCCACCCCCGCCAGCGGAGCTACTGCCTGAAGCAGCTTCGCGACTGTTGTATATATGGGCGTGAAATGTACTCTGTATTGGATAAGGATCGAGAGACATCTGTGGCTTGGCCAGCTTGCCCCGTTGCCACGGCGCTACTGGAGCACAACCCGAAGCACAGACGACCAAAGCGAATAGTAACGTCGCCAGCGCGTAAGTTGTCTTCATTTGTTGTTCCTCATCATCTGATGTTTACCACTTCTTTTTTGTCGCAAGGTCTTTAGCTTATAAGTCATATTGCATATGCCGGGTAGCTAAGAGGATAAAAGATGACCCGCAAAAATTGATCCTATTGCAATAAAGGCAAACGATCCGATTTTTAAAATTTTGTTAATTATCTTCATTATCAAGGTCGGTGTGCCTTTTTGCATATAGCTTCGCTTATTCCTGCCCGGACTTCTCCGCCAACAACTGTTCTGCAAGAACGCGAAGCGCCTTAGCCTCTCCGGGCCGGAAACCAAAATGTATATGACGAATAACGCCATGCCTATCGACCAAGTAGGCAGTTGGCATGGCCTTGACATCTAAGTCTCTGGCACACTTCTCGTTTATATCGCTCGCCACAGAAAAGTTTGCCGGATATTTGGCAAGAAATGCCTTGGCATCCTCGGGTTCCTGATCCAGGTTAATACCTATAACCTGCAGCCCGCTATCTTTGAGGTCGCGATTCAGATCGTTCAGGAATGGAAAGGATTTCGCGCAGGGAGGACACCAGGATGCCCAGAAATCCACATAAAGCACTTTATCGTGAAATTGTTTCAGGCTATACGATTGCTCGCCATTCATTGACGATAAAAGGCAATCAGGCGCATTGCCGCCAACCTCTGCCGCTATTATCGTACGAATTGGAGTAACCGTCAGTGCGGCGAAAAGTAAAACTAATATTCGCTGGTTCATATATGAATTTATTGATAAATGGTTAAATGGAACCGTGCAGATAAATTTTTTGCTGTTTGAACAGCCCTTGATTGATTGCAATCAAGGGCGACCATTATTGGACTTGAAAGACGGAAATATCCGTACCTGTATGATCACCGGCACTAGTCAGGCAATGGTAAATGATATCGAAGATTCGCACACCGGCATCGGTTTTTGAGACGGATATGTAGTAAGTTCCGGGACCACCATTTAAAGACACACCCGCACTATAGTTTGCGTCCCCTGAAACGGTATCGGTGGTAGTTGTCATTTGCGTCCCTTTATATATATGAAAGCTCGTCAATAATCCGGGTATCGGAGCGGACATATCTTTAATCTGGGCAAAAAGACGGGATGGCGTTCCGCTGCCATCGTCAAAACAACTCACTGCGGCAAGATCGGTTGCGCTTGCATTATTGCTGCCAGCGTCTATGGGTCCTCCCGCATTATGGGCCAGTGCAAAATTCGCGTATCCTACCGCTACCAAAAGCGATGCGCTTATAAAAGCGTTTTTAAAAAATGTATTTTTCATGAAAATATCCTCGTTTCGCTAGCGTACTAGCTAAAATTAACCTTAAATAATCTCTTGCCCTGTCCATATCGTCCGGAAAGGGAAATTTAGTTTTTATTATGCCGGTACGGACTCGTTTCTCATTGACAAGAGAAAGTGGAAACCGCTGTTGAAATTTGTCAGCTCAAAAACTGCCAAATCCGGCTCTTTTGATTCAAAAAACATTAACTCTCCAAATATAACTGCCCTGTTTCTTTATTGTTTGCTTTTGCATATTCCACTCATCAGCTCATCCAGCAAAAACAGGCAGATTATTGCTTAATTTACCGACAGTAATTACTCGGCGCTGCCTGTTTTTAATAAAGGCTCCAGCCTTATTCCTGCCAATTGTCGCACCGTCGCGTCGCTATCCTTGAGCGCCTGCTGAAGCAACGCTACATCTCCTCCCGCGTTATCAACCGCCGTTAGCCGTACCGAAACATCCTTGTCGCGCAACGCTTCTAGCAACACTGGTGCCATCACCATTGCGGCTTCGCGATGCGCTAAACTGGATATAGCCCGCACTCTTACTCTGGCATCAGGATCTGAAAGCGCCGTTTCCAATGTTTGTCTGACAGCAATATCACCTTCTCGTCCACCCACCATCAGGCGTCCGATAGCTTCAGCACGTTCGGCAGGAATTTTTGAGCTTGCCATTTTCACTAGCTCATCGGTTTCGTCCGGTTCCGCTTCGGGTTTTACGGCCATTGCCATAATCTGTAGTTGCTGCCCGGTTCCTTCCGACGGACAAACGATGGAATTCGCCTGCTCTGCTACAAACTTTGCTCCAAGCACCCAAACTTCTTCGGGCGTTCCATGAGGATCAGCCTTGGAAGGCTGCCTTGAGTATCGAAAAACAAGATCCGCTTTACGGTCCAGTAAGCACTCCACGATCCGTTTTACTGTTGACCCCACACAAATTGCGGTCACTAAACCATCAGGTAAAACTGAATAGTTTATCCTGACGCCGGTTTTTCTCACAATGCTGTCGAGTACTTGCGGCAATGATGCCTGCCTTACCTCCAGTTGCAATTCGGCTCCTGCATCTTTAGTCATAACCAACCGGATATACGAACTCTCGGAATTACTGCCGTTTACCGCTGACAACGCGGCTCCGGATATCACTAAAAATGTACTGATTATCCAGGGTCTGATTGCAATCACGCTCATTCCTCCCGAAACTCATAACCTATCCGCGATTGTGTAGTTTCGTGAATAAGAAAATGCCCCTTATCAAAATACCCAAAAGAGCATGAAGCACAAATGCGGTATTATCATTTTCCACATATGCTTCATGCTCTTTTGGGTATAAACAACCCGGATGTTGATTTGCAAAACAACCATCCATGCAAGGTTAAATTATCTTGAAAACTTATCTGTCCGGTCTCAAAACAGGACGTCATAACCTTACTTTCTATTTGTTTGAAAAATACAAAATAGCTAATTGTATTACATTGCTTAATAAAAAGTTTACGGCGATGTTCATCGCCGTAAACAAGTAATAATTACGGCACCTTAACTTACAACAGCGCCGTAATCATATAGCCCGCTACAAACCCAACCTGCATGGACAAGAGTAGCAAAAATTTATCAAGAATTATTTCCAGATATTAGTACCATCTTGTTTTGCGCCTGACCAAACAGGTAGCTCAGCATTAATTTGTGCGGCAGACGGATAAACATACACATCATCGCCTAAGCCTCCGTTACCCGTACAGCCTGCCGGCAGTGCACTCGTTCTAGTTACTTTCAGCGTAGCCGGAGAACCCCATCCGTCGCCTGCAATGGTGTGAGCAGCGTCGGCATAGCCATCATAATTGGAATAGCTTGGCCCGACAGGGATGCCTCCGGGGAGATTGGTGCTGGTAAGATTAGCGGTAGGCGCGCCAAAAGGTTGTCCGGGTACGCCGGTAAAATTAGGGATAGGAGACCAATAGAGGACTTCCTCATCCTTAGCTGTAGTGCTTGGTACCGCAACAGAGCAAAAATCGGCAATAGCCAGCTCGAACGTTACGGTACGTGCACATGATGTCGGTGCAATAGTGACGGCAGCAGAGTAGAAAGGAACGGTGATATTAGTTGAGATAGTTTGATCGTAAGCTTTACCGCCCGCCCAGAATCCATCTTTATTGCCTAAAGTATCAGCTTTAATATTGCTATTTTCCCAGGGATTGCCGCCATTGATTGCCCCACCGATGCCGGACAATGGTGAATAATAAGTGGAAGCTGGGTTGGTGGTATAGACTTTGGCTGTGCCTTTTCCGCCACTGGTCGAATCCACCCCTATCACAGGGGTATAACTGACCGCATTCGGAAACACCACGCTGGTACCGATCGTAGCTTTTCTGGCTGTGCTGGGAGGACAGCCGTGCCCAATGACTACATTGTTACGAACCTTCGTAGCCTCCAGGACACTTGACGTTTCCAGCCGAGTGTGGGCAAAAGCGCCCTGACTGACAGTGACTATCGCTGCAGTCGCCAATGAATACGTGAGCAATTTCTTAAAGGTAATTGATTTTGACATAAGCCCTCCTTAGGACATTTTATTATTGTAAACAGTGCACTTTTAATGATGAGCATTTCATCACGAATTACCCATAACCAAAGTTAAAAGCACATTCTATGCCAACAATAAAAGCCTTATTAACCTTGGCCTCCTAAAGAATTCGAGATGTTTTCCTAAAAAAATGCGGGATATGCCGCATTAAACTATGTTAAATAACATAGTTTAATTATTTAATTCTCCTTAACCCCATTTTTAAAATTTCCACTTTAAAGTTACGAGTATGCAAATCCTGCTCTTTAAATCACACACAGTGCTAATAAAAATTTCGCCTGCTCAATAATCTCCCGCTCATCAATATCTTTAATCGAATAATCCTGTTTGTTAAGCTTATACGGATTAACAATTGAAGCGGACTTAACCACTTTGTTGATGGCGGTCTGGTAAACGCGGCTGACCGGGGTTGGGCCGAAAATGGTGATTGACGGGCGGTTTAGCCCCCAGGCCATGTGGGTCGGGCCGGTGTCGTTACCGATCAGTAAATCGGCTTTGGCTATCAGTGCTTTCAGGCTGTTCAAATCCAGCTTAGGCGTGACTTTGATCAGGTCTGATTGCGTCGCCATCCATTCTGCTGTGACTTTCTCCTTATCGCTACCCCAGATAACCAGGCAGTTTTGCTGCAACGCCTCCGCTATTTTTACAAACTTGGCGGCCGGATAGTTGCGGCTGTCCCAGGTTGAACCGATCACAAGAACAATATTGTTCCGGTCTTTTGATAGGTAATCATATAGTCGCGGATCTTCGTTGTTGAAAAACAAGAACGGCTTTTTGCCCAGAATTTGCTCTGTGGTGATATCGATGCCTAACGGACTGGACAATATTAGCGCATTTCTGTCGATGGTGTTGGCATCGTAAGCACAGGCGACTTTGATGTCATAAAACCATGATGCGGCTTTTTCACGGATAGAATCGGCATCGAACCCGGCAATGCGCTTTCCGACTAATTTGGCTGTGGCAGCCGATTTGATCAGCCCTTGGGCGTCGATAACCAGATCATAGTTGTTGCTTGCATAGCTGTGGATTTCTTTAAGCTGCGCAAATATCCCGGACTTGTTGGTTTTTAAGGCTTTCAGGTTGACCGTCAGGATGTTATCGATGTCGGGATTGTGTTTTAAGACGTCAGCGAAGCGTTGTTCAACGATCCAGTCGATCCGGATTTCCGGGTAACGCGCCTTGATGAATTGAAGCGCGACCATCGCATGGACGATGTCTCCCAGCGCCGAGAGTTTTACGATCGCAACTTTCACTTACGCCCTGATTGGGTAAGCGTTATATGTTCAAGCACTTGATCCGGCGTGATGCCGGTCAGGCAATGAGTATGGCCTAGCGGGCATTCGCGCTTGAAGCAGGGTGCACAATCGAGATTCAACGAAATAATCCGGGCTTTGTCATTCAACGGCGGCGTAAAGCCGGGATTCGACGAGCCGTAAATTGCGATGACTTTTTTATCCAACGCGGCGGCGACATGCATCAGGCCGGAATCATTGCTCACTACGGTATTAGCCAGAGACATTAAATCCACCGCCTCGGCTAATGAGGTTCGACCGGTAAAATCGGTACAAAAGCCGGAAGCTTCGCGGTTGATTTGTGCGGCGTCGGCTTTATCCTTATCGGAACCGAACAGCCAGACCTGCCAGCCTTGATCGATTTTATGCCGGGCGACTTCGGCGTAATACTCGGTGGGCCAGCGCTTGGCCGGACCGTATTCAGCGCCGGGACATAGGGCCAGGATTTTTATCTCCATGGATGGAGTGTATGCCGCAAGCCGGTCGGGAACCGGCGCGGCAGGTGTTGGCATCAGTTGGAATTTATCGATGACAGCCTGTTGCCGATCTTTACTTATCGTTAGCGCGGGCTTTGGGCATGTCGGCGGCATAGGCGCATCAACAGACAAACCTAATGCAACGAAACGCTGCACGGTCATGGTCAGCAGGTTTTTATCCAATTTTCTGGCATCGTTCAGCAAACCCCAGCGGCATTCGCCTATGTAGCCGGTACGGACGGGAATATTGGCAAAGAAAGCCGGGATTGCGGACTTCCAGGAGTTCGGCAACAGGATGGCTTGGTTGTAGCCTTTCGAGCGCAGGCTTAGGCCCAGTTTGATTCGCTCGATTAAGCCGAACTTGCCGCGCGGCAGCGGCATGACAATAGCTTTGCTCACTTCGGGCATTCTTTCCAGCAAGGACAATGTCCATGCCGGAGCCAACACGTCAATTTGGCAATCCGGGTGGGTATTTTTCAGGGCGATAAACAGGCTTTGCGCCATCACCATATCGCCGACCCAGGAGGGGCCGACGACTAGAATTTTGTGATATTTTTTCAAGGCCTTACATACTATATTTTTTAAACCACGAAGGACACGAAGTTTTATAGCTCTTTCTTCGTGTCTTCGTGGTTAAATATTTTTCAAAAACACTCAAGCAACGTAAGTCAACCAATCGGCATGGTCGTCTCTGCGTCCATGTACATAGTCGAAATACAATGATTGCAATTGCTCGGTAATTGGGCCACGGCTGCCGGAACCGATTTCGCGGTTATCCAGTTCCCTGATCGGTGTCACTTCAGCCGCAGAACCGGTAAAGAACGCTTCATCGGCAACATAAATCTCATCGCGGGTAATGCGTTTTTCAATCACTTCATAACCTTGCTCTCTGGCAATGGTCATGACCGTATCGCGGGTAATGCCTTCCAATGCCGAAGTGGTTTCCGGCGTGTAAATTTTACCGTTGCGCACGATGAACAGGTTTTCGGCGCTGCCTTCCGCCGCGAAACCTTCATGATCCAGCATCAACGCTTCATCGTAACCATTGGCGCGCGCTTCTTGTAACGCCAGAATGGAATTGATGTAGTTGCCGTTGGCTTTGGCTTTGCACATGGTGCTGTTGTGATGGTTGCGGGTATAAGACGAGGTACGGATACGAATGCCTTGCTCGATACTTTCCGCACCTAGATAGGCGCCCCACGACCATGCGGCAACCATGACATGCACTTTCAGGTTGTCAGCTCTCAAGCCCATGCCTTCGGAGCCTAAAAAACACATGCTGCGAATATAGGCGCTGTCCAGATTGTTCTTGGCAACCGCATCGCGCTGAACTTGATTCAGCTCGTCTTTGCCGTAAGGCATTTTCATATTCATGATATGCGCAGAACGGAACAGGCGATCGGTATGATCTTGCATTTTAAAAATCGCGGTGCCTTTTTCCGCATGATAAGCTCTTATGCCTTCAAACACACCCAAACCGTAGTGCAAAGTATGCGTCAACACATGGACTTTAGCTTCGCGCCACTCAACCCATTGTCCGTCCAGCCAAATAACGCCGTCTCTATCGTCCATTGTCATCATTTATTCTCCAACATTAGTGTTTGTTTAATAGGTAATTCGGATTAGCGTAACTCGATAATCCTGGATGTAGAAACACAACGCCTCTACTCCATATAATCATGCCAAATCTGTTCGATTTGAGCGCTCATTTCGGCGACCTCAGCCTCATCGATAACAGCCTGATCCCCTTGTAAAACCTGTTTATGACCGAAATCCCGATAAGTACAGTAAGCGGCTTTAAGTGTTTCAGTGTCGGCTTTGGACATAAATCCCTGCTGTTGAAGGCCTTCAAGCAGCCTAATATTATCCGTGTAGGTTGTTAACGCTACATTCTTAGCCGCTTGGTCTAAAATGCCAAATTGTACTATAAACTCAATATCCGCAATACCGCCTTTGCTTTGTTTTAAGTCAAACTTGTCTTTATCTTTGGTTGCCAACGCCTCGCGCATTTTTTCGCGCATCTCGCGGACTTCTTTTTTTAAGTTTTCCGTATCCCTGGGCAAACTCAAAATCCGGCTGCGAATGGCTTCGTACTGTTCTTTCAGCTGTGGATCGCCGGCGATAAAACGGCCTCTGACCAGCGCTTGTAATTCCCAGGTCCAGGCCTGGTTTTTCAGGTAGTCTTCATAAGCGTTAATATGGCTGACCAATAATCCGGAATCGCCATTGGGGCGTAAACGCATATCCACTTCGTAAAGTACACCGGACAGTAGCTTGGTATCGAGAATATGCCTGACTTTCAGGCCCAATCGACCGTAAAACTGGGAGCAGGAAATCGGCTTGTTACCGTTCGTCATCACATTGCCATCCTTGCAATCGTACAAAAACACCAGATCCAGGTCGGAGCCGTAACCCAGCTCGATACCGCCCAGCTTACCAAAACCGATCACCGCAAAGCCTATCGCGGCATGATCGGTATCCGGCGGAAAACCATGCTTGTCGGTCAGCATCAGCCAGGTGCGCTCGACAACATGGCCGACTATGCTTTCGGCAATATAGGTCAGATAGTCGCTGACCACCATCAGCGGAATTGCACCCATAATATCGGCAGCGGCCACCCGTAACACATTCAATTGTTTAAACTGGCGCAACACAACCATCAATTGCTCTAGGTCCTGAATCTCGACTTGAGCCAGCAATACCTTAAGTTGTTCGTCAAGATCGGTTTTTTTTAACGGCTCATAAAGAGAGCGGGTATCCAGCAATTCATCGAATAACACCGGATACAGCGATAAATAATCGCAAATCCACGGACTGGCGGATGACAGCCTGATCAGCTGCAGCAAGGCGCCGGGATTTTCAGATAATAACGATAAATACACATTCCGGCCGGCTACCGCTTCAAACAAGCCGAGTATCCGCATCAGGGTTTCATCCGGGTTATCAACTTGCTGCATCGCATCTATCAGTTGCGGCATTAATCGGTCAAGCACGCCCGCGCCTTTGGCTGTTAATCTTTTAACCGCTATGGAATTCTTAAAATTTTTTATCGTGGTGAGTGTTGCGGCAGCATCCTGAATACCGCAGCCTTTCAAATAATTCATCAACTCCGAATCATCTGCCACGCAAGCCCAAACCTTTTGACTATCCTGGTTTGCGCTATCCTGTTTCGATAGTGAAAAAACCTGGTCGAAGACGCCATGCACCTGCGTTCTTACTTTATCCAGCTCCTGCTTAAAACTTACCCAGTCCGGATAATCCAGCGAATACGCCAGTATCCGTTGCACGGACGGATCTTTCGGTAAATCGTGGGTTTGCTGGTCTTGATATTGTTGGATATGGTTTTCCACCCGACGTAAAAATCGATAAGACTGTTTTAATTGATCGGCATCTTCTTGCGCTAATAACTTCCGCTCGCCCAGCAGCTGCAACACATCCAGAATGGGCCGGGTTTGCAAGGCTTTGTCGTTGCCTCCGCGGATCAATTGAAACGCCTGTCCGATAAACTCGATTTCGCGTATGCCGCCGGGCCCAAGCTTGATGTTTTCCATGCGGTCTTTACGGCGCAATTCCTGGGTGATCTGAGCTTTTAGCGAGCGCAATTCTTCAAACGCGCCGTAATCGAGATAACGCCGATACACAAAAGGCCTGAACATAGCCATCAGTTGCGCGCCTACTTTAAAATCGCCTGCGACTTGGCGTACCTTGATCATCGCATAACGTTCCCATTCCCTGGCTTGGGTCTGGTAATAATTTTCCATGCCGTCGAAAGTCATGATGATAGGACCGCTATCGCCATAAGGCCTTAAGCGTATATCGGTGCGAAATACGAAGCCATCCACGGTGATTTCATCCAGCACTTTGATCAGGTTGCGGCACAGCTTGGTAAAGAACTCGCCGTAAGTCGTTTCTTTCCTGTCCGGCAACACGCCGTCTTCTGCGTAGGCAAAAATCAGATCGATGTCGGACGAATAATTCAGCTCATACGCGCCCAACTTGCCCATGCCCAGCACTACGATTTGCTGCGGGCTGCCATCGAATAATAATGGCGTTCCGCGTAGCTCACAGGCTTCTTGGTAAAGAAAATCCAGCGCGTATTGAATGCAGGCATCGGCCAGATGCGATAAATCGGTCAGCGTTTCGGATAATTCGACCCATCCTGCCAAATCCCGCCAGGCTATCCTGACCATTTCCCTACGCCGGAAGTCGCGCAGTTTCGTCATTAACTCGGCTTGCGATTCAACCGGCGTATGCGCCAGTTTCTCAACATAGCTGTTTTTTTCATATATAGCTGATAAATCGCCGGAATTGACTAAGTCGACTAATAACTCAGGCTTACGGATACAGCTTTCGGCAATAAACAGACTGGAACACCAGACCTTGACAATAGCCTCGCTCAACTCCGGCGTTTGAGTAATATTGAGCTTCAGTTCCGTAACCCGCTCGTCCCATTTTGTCAGCGAACCGATTACTGTTGTTCTTAACTCATCAGGTAGCGCCGCAAATTCGGATTCGAGATTTTTTAAAAAAGACATGGGGGAAAGTCATCAATGAAAAGCCTCATGATAACGAAAACAGGCATGTAACGAGTAGCGCTATTTGTAAACATCTTGATTGAACGACGAAGATCAGTAGAACGAGTCTTAATAAAATGATAAAGTTTGATTAACCTTACTATTAAATTCTGAAACTATTTACGATTTAAACTTATGAAAACGCCTACCTTTACCAAGAATTTCTTTTTTGCTGCCTTGACCAGCATGGTTATCGCACTAGCCGTTACCGGCTGCTCGGATGATGAAGAGAAAGTTGCAGCCGCGAAACCGGCAGCGGCTAACGTTGTGCATAATCCATTCGATCACTCCCACGATGGTGAAGTAACCGATATACAAAAGCACAAGTTTGAACATGATTTTGCCGATCAGTGTGTACAACGGGAACTGAAAAACTCAACCAATAAAGAATTCGATAAAGTACGCTATGCGACGCCTTGCATGTGCATAGCCAAATTTTTGATGAAAGATTTGACTGCTGATGAAGCTGAAAAATTTATCGGTGAACACAAAAATGCCCAGTCTTTAGTCATCAAGTACGAGAATGCAGCTTATCACTGCCTGCAACAAAACGCCCATCCTAAAGGACCGGATTTTTCCAGAGCGCCGCAGTAAGATAACTGATTGGCTTGCGCTATAAGCACCAGCCTAAAACCTATGACCACGAAGGCACTAACAACCGAGGTGCCTTCAACTCAAACGGAAATTCAGACTCAAGCAACAGAAATAATAGTCTTTTCAGCCAGCTCTTTTAGAATCTGCAAGCCGCCTGCTCTAATCATTTCAGGATTGGGATGATTCAATTCCTCGGTAACCTGCTTTAGACAATCCGTTGTCACCACCTCTTCTTGCTCCTGAATTATTTGCAACAGCCGGTAGGTAATCGGAGTAATTTCTATAAAATTAACCTCGTCATCCTGATCGCGATAAACAATCAAAAACGTGGCTTGTTCCGGCGCTGTTTCAGGTAAAAAAGCGGGCGATATTTTCTGAACCGGATATTGATAGGCTAGCGGCCAAGCCAAAGGCGAGAGCCGAATGTGTTGGTTTAGCAGGGTATCCACGCTTTTCTGATTGGCGGGTACAGTTTCCTTGGCGATAGATAAAGCCATTTCCACCCATTCGTAATGCGCCAACTCCAGCATAAACGGAAAATCAGCCGAGCTATCCCGCTCGTTTTGCAGGTAATCCAGAAACTCTTCCGGGATTTCCGAAAAATGCGGCGATTGACTGGCATGCTTGGAGAAAAAATCCTGCCCCAACTCGAACCATTGCCGATCATCCAAAATGGTCCGCAACACCGGAAAATTGGCCGACAAAAAACTATCGATATTATTAAAAAACAGCTCGCGATACATCGCCATGCGTTGCGGCTGGACATCAGCAGGCGGCGGATTATTTTCTGGGTCCCGTATGTATGATGCAAACTCAAGCTGTTTGGCTTTAAAGTCGACTTTCATACCGGCCTCATGCAAATTGCTGGGCATGTTGTTTTTCCCAGGCGGTTTGTATCGCGCTGATGGTGTTCACTTCTTGAATTAATTCTTCCATTGCAGGGATGTTAAAGTCCCGTTCCAATAGCGTCGGAAACACGCCGTAAAGTTCATAAGCTTTACCCAACAATTTCCAGACCGGATCAATCACCTCAGCGCCGTGGGTGTCGACCAGAAAATCTTCAGCTTCGACATAATGCCCAGCGATATGCGCATAAGCGATACGGTGCGCGGGCATCGCTTTTAAAAAAGCTTCGGCATCGTAACCGTGGTTAACGCTGTTCACGTAAATATTATTGATATCGATCAGCACATCGCAGTCCGCTTCTTCGATAACCGCATTGAAAAAATCGATCTCCGCCATTTCCTGGCCGGGGGCGGCATAGTAGGACACATTTTCGATGGCTATCTTGTGCTCCAGAATATCCTGGACGCGCTTGATCCGCCCGGCAACATGAGCAACCGCTTCGGAGGTAAACGGAATCGGCATCAGGTCGTATAAATGCCCGTCTTTGCTACAATAGCTTAAATGTTCGCTGTAAAACTTGATTTGATGTTCGGCCATGAACTGTTTAACTTCACTTACGAATTTTTCATCCAGCGGATCGGTGCTGCCTATCGATAATGATAGGCCGTGGCAGACAAAATCAAAGCGCTCGGTCATTGCACGAAATTGTTTACCTAATTTCCCACCAATGGTGATCCAATTTTCCGGCGCGACTTCGTAAAAGCCGACATCTTTGGGGGGCGATTCAACAATCTGACTTAAAAATGACCGCCTAAGACCTAATCCGGCGCCGTGAACGAGATTTTGGGTTGTGTCCATAAGAACACCTTGCTGTAATTTGAGGAGAATTGGAGAGCATGATGATCATGCTCTCCTTATACTAAACCGGGAAATAACCGTCTTAGATTTATTTGGCTTTGCCGGCAGGCTCTTTAGACATATTGCCGCATGAGCCTTCTTTGCCTTTCATCATCGCACCGCAAGCCATTTCCATACCCGGCTTCATTTTACCGTCTTGCATCATAGCGCCGCATTTGCTTTCGCCACACTTTCCTTCGGTCGCTTTAGCGGCATCAGGTTTTTTATTGCCTGCACATGCGCCTTCCGCCGCTTTATGCTTGTCCATGCCGCCCATTGCCGCGCCGCAAGCCATTTCAGCCGCTTTATCCGCAGCAGCAACTTGCATGTAACCGGTCGATAGTTCAGTCATTCCAAAAGGGTTAACTTCGGCATTAACGGCAGTTGCAGCAAAAGTAGACAAAAAAGCAGCTCCCATTGCAGCAGCTAGAGGTGTTTTATTAGTTTTTTTCATGTTGACTCCAGAGTGTTGAGATAAAAACTTCGAGCTTCAATTCGTTCCCGGCTGTTAAGCCGGGAAAACGCATCGAATACCGCTTATCATATCAAAATCAACCGAATATAATATGAATATCCTTCTTCCTTATAAAACCCAATCAGATTACCGGTCTGGTCGCCGTTGTCGCATAGTCGTCTTGATGACCGGTTTTGTGCTCATACTCGCACAAATCTTCAATAACACAGCTCTGGCAACGTGGCTTTCTGGCGATACAAGTGTAACGGCCATGCAGAATCAGTAAATGATGCGCATCTTTCTTATGCTTTTTAGGCACCCATTTATCCAGTTTACGCTCTACTTCCAGTACATTTTTACCGGGCGCAATACCGGTACGATTTGCAACCCTGAAAATATGGGTATCCACCGCAATCGCATGTTGTCCAAAAGCGGTATTCAATATGACATTGGCGGTTTTTCTGCCGACTCCTGCCAGTGCCTCCAAGTCTTTCCGTGTTTCAGGCACCTGCCCCGCATGTTTATCAAGCAACTGTCTACACAGCGAGATGATATGGGTAGCCTTGCTGTTAAATAGTCCAATGGTCTTGATGTATTCTTTCAAACCTACTTCGCCCAATGCCAAAATATCGCTAGGCGTATTGGCGACGGGAAATAATTTGGCGGTAGCCTTGTTAACGCCTTTATCGGTCGCCTGCGCTGATAAAACGACTGCAATTAATAATTCAAAAGTGCTGGTGTAATGCAGTTCCGTAGTCGGTTCAGGTATGGCGACAGCCAGTCGATCAAAAATTTCCAGGCGTTTTTTTAGGTTCATAGCTATCTTTGGTTTCACTCTAAAATGTGCCGCTATTTTCAACATAATCAAAAAATGAAACAAGATATAACTGAAAACAACGAAATCGGCTGGGTCTTTTTTCGACCTTATACAATGGAATTTGATTGGAGGTACCGGTAACCACGCGATCTGGGCATAACTGGTTTTTACTTTACAATAGATGAAACTATTCCAAGTGGGCCAAATGGTACGCGAACACAAAGAGTAGGGAAAGCTGTCAACTTCACATTGGTTGCTTGTTGCCGCTGATGTTTCCTGTTTTTGTTCAGACGCTTTTGGACAGTGTGAAAAATTTCCACGATATTCGTAAAGGTTTGCTCATTGCGTTAATCCGAGGCTGTATCCGGCCTATGCCGACACCCAGCAGTATTGTGCTTACACCGGCTCTCCCGAATTTTCTTGCAGTTCAACTATTAATATATGGTATGCACGGCGCCATCTCTGGCTCTTAATTTATTGATTTTTGTTATTCTCGACTTAGAATAACAATATCTACATCTATCTCCTTTCCACTGCTTTGAGCGACCTAGCGTTTTGTTTTTCAAAAAACTGTGATCTGCTCCACATTTTTAACTTTAAATTATGCAAACCATTTTAATATCCAGTAGCGTTACGCGTTTTGTCTGAGGAGCAAATAGTGATCGAAGTGACACATGAAGATGCACTTACATTCAGACTGGACGGGGACAACAAACTACTTGCTGTACATGAACCAGGTGGAAGTAAGACTACTCTGGATGCAGCTGCGGTAAAGGAAATGCTGGCTCGCCAGAACCTATCTGAGCTGTTCCTGGATGAAAAAGCGTTATCGCGCTTAGTACAGACGTACAACAATAGCAATGCCGGTTTTATACTGGAAATCGGTGAACGCCGTGATGGCGAATTCATCATCAAAGTCTCCGATGATAAAATGACTGCTTGGCTCACTATGACTCCCGCGTATGGCGGCTCTCCGGTCACCTTTGAGCAAATTCGTCAATCCCTTAAAGAAAAAGGCATCATCAGCGGTCTCGTCACAACCGCTGAACTCGAAACCGTCCTCAAAAAAGGTCAAGTCACAGATTTCGTCATTGCCCAAGGCATTCCGGCCGTGCCGGGCCTTGATGCACAGTTCCACAGCCTGGTGCCTGAAATGCAAGAACGGCGCCCTCAAATAAATGAACACGGTATCGCTGATTTTCGTGATCTTGGGAATCTTATTCTGGTAAAACAAGGCGATCCACTGATGCGTCGCACCTTACCGACTGAAGGCAAAAAAGGGAAAAATATCCTTGGACAAATACTGATGCCCAAGCCCAGTCAAAACACGCCTTTTACCTCGGAGCTGAAAGGCTCCATGTTTGATCCTGATGACAAGGACTTGTTGGTGTCAACGATCATAGGCCAACCACTGCTGATTCCCAATGGCGTTATGGTGTCACCCACTATTACCGTGCCGCAGGTGAATATCTCGTCCGGAAACTTAAGCTTCGACGGTACGATTAATATCTTGGGTGATGTCATGGAAGGGATGAAGGTTTACGCATTAAACGACATCTTTATCGGCGGAACCGTCGAAGCTTCGGAAATTGAAGCCGGTGGAAATATCAGTATCAAAGGTGGCGTGATTGGTAACCGTGATGCGAGTGGCGCCTCGACGATGTCAATGGGAGGAAAAATTTCCTGTAAAGGTTCGGTGAGTGCCCGCTTCGCCAAATATGTCACTATTGAAGCCGGCACCAGCATCGTCATTGAAGAATATTCCATGAACAATCAATTGACGGCAATGAATCAAATTTTAGTTGGAAAACCCGGAGCCAAAAAAGGACTCATCATCGGTGGTAGTGCCCGTGCAATGATGCTGGTACAAGCGGTCTCAATCGGCTCTGATGCCGGCATCAAAACCTATATTCAGGCTGGCTTAAATCCACATACTCAGGAACAACTGAGCAGTATTAAACGTGAAATTGAGGCGAATGAAAAAAATCAGGACGATATAAAAAAGATTATCACCTTCCTAGAAAACAATCCTGAAAAAGACAAGAACGGATTGCTAGACAAGGCGCACCGTACTTTAGCTAATTTAACGACCCAAATTGCCCAGTGCCAAGCGGATAAGGAAAACCTTCTCGCTGAAATATCGTTTGCGGAATATGCCAAGATTGTTGTGGAGCGAAACATCTGTAATGGTGTTGAAATCCGGATCGGCAATCAGGTATGGAAGGCCCACGAAGAGCGAGGAAAAACTGTTTTTCGGCTTATTGATGGAAAAATCAGCTTCGGTACCTAAGTTTCACATTAATTTGTCCTTTCGTTAGAATCAAAGAAAACGCCGCTCCACCCTCTCAACGCAAGCTTTACAGCGCTATCCTTTATTAATTTTTATTAATCTCAAAAACGGGAAATTTAATCCCTGTTTAAAAACAGTGACTACGTATTATCTGGTCTGTTTATTCTTTTTCAGCAGCGTCCGCCAATAATTTCTTTCTGATTAAAAAGGCCGCACCGATTGCACATAGAGCAGGTATCTGCACAAGCAAAAAAGTGCCTGTAGGATTTTTAGCAAACATTCCCGATAAAGCGGAAACCACCGTCAGCTTCACCGCCCACCAAGCAATCCAATAACCGATCAATCCTGTGATAGCCCAGTTAATAGGCGGCTCGCCCTTTTCCTTTGCGGTCATATAAAACCATACAAGCACTGCAACTGCAGCAAATCTAGCCAAATGCAACATTTTCCCACCTCATTTTTAATTATAATGAACCGACAGTAATTTAAACTCTACCCAATTAGCGTTTAACTGGCAACAGCTGTTATAAGTAGATAATCATATTCCATAATTGATCGTCATTACATTTTTTACGCAAGGAGAATATTATGGGAAAACCGCTCAAAATCATCTTATCGACAATTGCTGCAATGATTTTGCTGCTGATAGCCGTGGCCTGCATCCTGCCATTCGTTATCGATCCCAATGATTTTAAGCCTGACATTGCCGCCGCCGTTAAGGAAAAAACCGGCCGGGAGCTGACACTGGACGGTGACTTAAAACTCTCGCTGTTGCCTTGGCTCGGCATTTCAACAGGAAAAATTGCACTGAGCAATGCGGCGGGATTTCAAGACCGTCCCTTTACAACCATTGAAGAAAGTAATGTACAAGTGCTGTTGCTACCGCTGTTATCGAAGAAAGTAGAAATTAGCCGCATTGTCTTAAAAAACCCGATTTTAAATCTTGCCAGGAACAAACAGGGCATCAGCAACTGGGATGATCTAACCACCCAAGCCCCAGCACCTGCCGCTGTCGTCGGCAAACCGGATGAACAGCCGGTAACATCCTCGACACCGATGACTCTTATCATCGGCGGTATTGTTATTGAAAATGCCCAGATTAACTGGGACGACCTGAAAACCGAAAAACATATCGAAATAAAAGACTTTAACCTAAGCACCGATAAATTCACTTTTGATAAGTCGGTTGGCATTGCTGTTTCCATGATAGCTTTGGATAACGCGTCTAAATTAACCCAAACCATCAAATTAAACACCGAATTAAGCGCTAATGAAAAACTCGATACTTTTGCACTACGCCATAGCGATCTGCAAATTACATCATCAGGGGAAACCGTTCCCGGCAAATCATTAACCACAGCATTAACTATCGCCGATATAGCGCTGGATATGAGCAATCAAACGGCTAAGATTTCCGGATTGCAGCTAAAATCGGGTGACGTGATGATCACCGCTGTTGAAATGAACGGCACCTCTATTAAAGATAAACCCTCTTTTCAAGGTCCTATTTCCATTGCGCCATTCAGTCCCGCCAAAGTTATGCAGCAACTGGCTATCGCCGTGCCCGTCATGCAGGATTCCACTACACTGAGCAAACTGTCCGCCAACTTTGACTTGACCGCAACTACCGATTCGGCTGATCTGCAAAATCTGGTTTTAACACTGGACGATACCCAAATTAAAGGGGCTATCAATATTAAAGATTTCGCCCAGTCGATTATCAGTTTCAACTTGAACATTGATGCGCTTGATGTCGATCGCTATTTATCCCCAGCCGATAAATCATCCAAACCTATCGCCAGCCCCGCCGTTTTATTGGCGACCGGCCTTTCCGCTTTGCCTGTTGAAACATTGAGAAAACTTAATGCCGACGGCACAGTATCGCTCGGCAAACTTAAAGTCAACGATCTGGCAATGCAGGACATTCGCATAAACCTGAACGGCAAAAACGGCGTCATTACCACACAACAATCGGTCAAACAATTTTACCAAGGCAGCTATTCCGGTAATCTGAATATGGATGCGCATGGCGACAAACCGAAACTGGCAGTAACCGAAAAAATTGACCGTGTACAAATCGAACCTTTACTGAAAGATTACCGGGGCGAGGCCAAAATCAGCGGCATTGTTAACGCATCTGCACAACTGCAAGGACAAGGGCACAAAGCAGATGAATTAAAAACATCGCTGAACGGCCAGTTAAGTTTCTTGTTTAAGGACGGCGTGGTAAAAGGTTTTAATCTGCAAAAAATCATTGATGAAGGCAAGGCGCTGATTAAAGGTTCCGCTTTGCTCTCAGATAGTAAAAATGATCAAACGCTATTTTCAGAAATGAGCGGTACGGCCACGATCACTAACGGCCTGATCCAGAATAACGACCTTGTTGCCAAGTCCTCCAAATTACGTGTCGACGGCAAGGGCAATGTAAACCTGAACTCTGAAGCACTGGACTATAAGATAGACGCCAAGCTGCTTGATTCAGACCTGGCAGCCCCTGAGCCTGAACAAGTTAAAGGCGCTATAGCCATTAATATTGCCGGGACCCTCAGCGAACCGTCTTATACGATAGACATAGCTTCATTATTAACCGATAAGAACAAAGCCAAGGTTGAAAAACTAATCGATAAACTCGACAAAAAAATAGGTCCCGGCCTTGGCGATTTGCTAAAAAAGTTTTTAAAATAGCAGCGACCTTCCGGTCCCCACACATAAACCTTATCCGCCCCAATGAGCCCATCCGCTTTTCAACACAACATCCTCGCCTGGTTTGATCAACACGGCCGTAAAGACCTGCCTTGGCAAAAAGACCTTACGCCCTACCGTGTTTGGCTCTCCGAGACCATGTTGCAACAAACCCAGGTTGCAACCGTTATTCCTTATTTCAACACTTTTATTGAAAAATTCCCGGATATTACAAGTTTGGCCAACGCACCTGTTGATGAAGTTCTGCATCTATGGTCAGGGCTTGGCTACTACGCTCGTGCCCGTAACCTGCATAAAACCGCACAACTTATTGCCGCACAGGATCGTTTTCCCGATACGCAGGATGAACTCATTGCATTACCCGGCATAGGCCTGTCCACGGCGGGAGCCATATTGAGCATCGCCTTTAATAAAAGCCACCCGATTCTTGATGGCAATGTTAAAAGGGTATTAACCCGGTTCAGAGCTGTTTCCGGCTGGCCGGGCAACAGCGCCGTCAACAAGGAATTGTGGGCCATCAGCGCCAAACTGACACCTGTAATCCGCGTCGCGGATTACACTCAGGCCATGATGGACTTGGGCGCAACTGTTTGCACCCGCAGCAAACCTGCTTGTACCGCCTGCCCGCTTAATGCCGATTGTTTAGCCAGACTTGCCGGTAATAGTTCGGCATTTCCCACACCCAAACCTGCCAAGGTCTTGCCGATCAAGCAACTGACCTTTTTAATGCTGAGCAATTCCGATAACCGAATATTATTGGAAAAAAGACCGCCAACCGGAATCTGGGGCGGCTTATGGAGCCTGCCGGAATTCGACAGTATTGAAGCGGCACATGACTGGTGCTTAAGCAAAAATATTCATATTGTCGACCAGCAAACACTGGCAACCAAGCGCCACACCTTTTCCCATTATCATCTGGATTACACCCCGTTGCTTGTTCAATCCGATAACCCTATAAATTTTGTGATGGAAGCTAATCAAACTGTCTGGTATAAAACCGAGCAGCTTAATAAACTAGGCTTAGCCGCACCGGTTAAGCTGTTGTTGCAACAATCACATACGGGAATAAAATGACTAGAATGGTTAAATGCGTAAAATTGGGGATAGAAGCCGAAGGCCTGGATACGCCGCCTTTTCCAGGCCCTAAAGGTCAGGAAATATTTGAAAAAGTATCCAAACAAGCCTGGAAGGAATGGCTGGCCAAGCAAACCATGCTGATTAATGAAGGAAAACTGGCCAGCTTTGACCCGAAAGCCAGAGCATTTTTAGCCGAAGAAAGAACCAAGTTTTTGTTCGAAGGTAACAACGAAATGCCCGAAGGCTATGTGCCGCCAAAGGCTTGATCGTTAGCCCTCAAGCTTATGCGCAGCACTGAATATGTTGCGCTACACATGCTTAATATCCCAACAAGCAACGGATTTAACCCGTTACCGACTGTTCAACTTTATGCGGCCGCAACGCCAAAAAGTGCGGCATATGCCGCACTTCTTTACGGCATAACCCTCAAAAAGGCGAATTCTTCCGTTAAATAGCTTGCTAATTCAATTGGCTACATTTTAAGTCAGCTTTATTGAAAAAATATAGCGCATTGATTTGTCAGGCCTTTTCATTATGGAGCGATTACCCGGCCGTCGGAATTAACCGGCTGATATTTAAGCAGGCATGGATATTGCGTTAGTACCGGCAGTACTTCCATTTAATCTTGTCGCGTACAGCCGATGCCCAAACACAGCTTATTGCATGACCTGTTCCTGAAACACGCTCACGAGGTCAACGCCTTTATTCGAGGACGCTGGCCCAGAGAGCAGGATATTGACGATATTTTGCAGGAATCGTTTTTGCGCCTGTCGCAAGTCTCCAATCCCGAAACCATCGTTAACCCACGGGCTTTCCTGTTTACAACCGCATCCAATATCGCCGTGGATCACCACCGCCGACGCAAAACCCGCGAGCGCTATACCGAGCCGCAGGCCGATTTTGAAAAGCTGGCTGAAGATCCCTTATCCCCGGACCGCCACTCGGAAGCTCACCAAGCACTTGAACGCTTTACCGAATGGTTGGACGAATTGCCGGAACTGCACCGTCACGCCTTTGTCTTGTATCGTATCGAAGGTTGTGCGCATGCCGAAATCGCCTCTCGTCTCGGTATTTCCATGAGCAGTTCAGAGCGTTATGTAAAACATGCGCTGCAGCATATCAGCCTGCGTCTTGGCGCCATGCACGCTTAAAATTGTGACGAAATTTGAGCTGTCGAACGTCTATATTATTACGATAAAATACATCGACTTAAACAAAACCGACAAGGCTCTCAACCCGTGTGAAAACCACTCCCGATTCAGCGCAAACACAAGCTATCGATTGGCTGCTGTGCCTCCGTTCGGAAAATTGCACGGAGGCGGAGCGCCGCGCCTTCACAATCTGGCTGGAAGAAAGTCCGATCCACAGGCAAGCCTATGAGACGGTACAGGCGCATTGGCAATGGATGGAGCCGTTTAAAGCCATGGATTTTCCAGCACGAAATGCGGCATTGCAATACCGCAAAAAATCGCCTCGCCATTTATTGATCAATAGCGCCGCCGCTTCGCTGTTGCTGGCGCTGGGCTTAACCGCCTTTTCGCCGAACGGCTGGCTAGGCATCCCGCAAACTTATATTGCCGAAAAAGGCGGCCGCCAAACCGTCGCGCTAACAGACGGCTCCAGCATTGAATTGAATACCGACAGCGAAGTGCGCGTGCGTTTTAACCGTTGGCGGCGCAGCGTCGAGATGATTAAAGGCGAAGCTTTTTTTACCGTGGCTCACAATGCCGAACTGCCGTTTGAAGTACGCGTCGGCAACGGCCGCATCCGCGACATCGGCACTGCGTTTGAGGTCTATATCAAACCCGAACAAGTCATCGTTGCGGTACAGGAAGGCATCGTCGAAGTGCAAACCCTCGAAACGCGCAAACTGACGGAAGGCCAGCAGCTTGCCTTTAACAACAGTGGCGCATTCCAAGCGCTGCAAGGCCTGGACATTGCAGCGTTGACCGCTTGGCGGCAAGGCAATCTGGTGTTCCGCAACCGCCGCCTCGACGATGTGATTGCCGAAGTCGGGCGTTACCATGACACCCGCATCCGCTTGCAGAATCAAAACCTGGGCAAACTGCGGGTGAGCGGCACATTCCATACCGCCGAACTGAACGACACGCTTAACGCTATCGCCACGCTGCTGCCGGTTCACATAGACCACATCAACACCCATGAAATAGTGCTGAAATCCGCAACAAATAGCAGGCTTTAGCTTGAGCCGGAAAAAATAAACTCAAATTCCTGACGAATTTTCCACAGTCATGCGTCTACTCTAATGAAACCATTCAACAAAGGAGAAACGGATAATGACAGTAAAGATGAAGCTGCTGAACGCTACTATTCTGGCGGCAATAACAAGCACGGCCTATGCGGAACAACAAAAGCACCACTTTGACATTCCTGCGCAAGCGTTGGGCTCGGCGTTGCAGACACTCGCCGCGCAATCCGGCGTACCGATGCTTTATGCCGAACAGACTGCGGCCGGCAAACAAAGTCCGCGCTTGAGCGGCGATTACACGATCGCTGAAGCCGCAGGCAAATTGCTTGCCGGCAGCGGCCTGGTCCACAGCGTCGCCGAAAACGGCACGGTGACGGTTAAGCCGGCTGCAAGCACAAGTCCTGTCACGTTAAAACCCATGACGGTGACCGGTAAAACAGAAGACGATCCCAAGTCTTACATCGCTACCCGGACAGCCTCCGCCACCAAGACCGATACACCGATTATGGAAACGCCGCAATCCATCCAGGTCATCAAGCGGACGTTGATAGACGATCAACAAAATATCACCATCAGCGAAAGCTTGCTCAACGTCAGCGGCGTGGTACCTAATATTCCAGCCTTTACGCCCGCCAATGAAGATACACTGATTCGCGGGTTTAAAGCCGAACAACTGCTTGATGGTTTTACCCAATATTACAGTCCGGGCGATCGGGAAAGCAACGTTAATGTCGAGCGGCTCGAAGTCCTGAAAGGCTCCAACGGCGTACTTTACAGCGGCGGCTCCGGCTCGCCTGTCGGTGGTTTGGTCAATATCGTATCCAAACTACCCCAAGCCGTCGCCTCGCGCGAGTTGGGTTTTAGAATCGGCACCAACAATTATTATCAACCCTATCTCGATATTAACCAGCCGTTGACCAAAAACATCCTGGCGCGCTTTACCGGCGGGTACACCAATGCCGGCAGTTATCTGGACAATATAAATACACAGCGCTATAACCTCAACCCGACCTTAACGTTTACCAACAACGATACGACCTCTTTCACCGTGCATGGCAAAATATCGAGATGGGAACAGCCGGAATACCAAGGCTTGCCGGCCACCGGCACGATAGCCGGTAATTTTTCGATTCCCCGCAACAGTTATTTAGGGCCGTCCAACACACCTGACAGCCGTAGCGAATCCGATGCCGTTTGGGGTACATTCGATCATAAATTCAACAGTATTTGGTCGATGATCGCCGCGCTACGACAATTGGAAATGCTGGTGGGCAAGCAGCCCGGCGCGCTGGCGGCCGACCTGAAGGAGTCGGGCGCGGTGCCGACAGCGCCGGGTCGCGAATTACTGGCGTCCCCGGCAGCGACGATTCGCCATCGTCCCGACCTGCTGATCGCCGAGCGCCGGCTTGCCGCTGCAACAGCCATGCATGGCGCGGCCGTTGCGGAGTTATTCCCGAAAATATCTCTGTCGGCCTTTTTGGGACTGCGGAATACCGACATCGAAAGCCTGTTCAAGTCGGCGGCTTTTTCTTACAGCACGACGTCCAACCTGATGCAGCCGCTGCTGAATTTCGGCCGCATCCGCGCCGGCATCGATTTGGCCAAAGCCAAGCAAAGCGAAGCCTATCTGGCTTATGAAAAAGCGGTGCTCGAAGCTCTTCGCGACACCGAAACCACGTTGACGCGCTATCTTAAGGAAGAGGTGAGACGGCAGATATTGGGCAAGTCGGTCGAGGATCAGCGGGAGTCGGTGCGGTTATCCGAACTGCGCTATCGGGAAGGCGTGATCTCCTTCCTTGATGTGCTGGATGCCCAACGCGCCCTGTATGCCGCCGAAATAGAACTGGCCCGGTCCGAAGCGGAGGCTTCGACAAATCTGATCGCGTTTTACAAGACATTGGGAGGCGGTGCGGATGCTACTTTGCCGGAAGTTGCGCAGAAGGCGCTATAAAATTCCAGCACAGCTGATGGACATTGTTATTCCAGCCGTTCCTCATTTAGCGATTATGCAGACCTTCCAGGTTTTTAAAACCTGGAAGGTCTAACTCGAAGATCGGAACGCCGGTGTCGCTCTTGACCAGGCTTAAACATTGACCAAGAAATCTATATTCTTTCCCGGTCTGTTTCTGTATTGGCTGCTGCTTGCTAAGCAAGCGGAGCTTACACTCCAAAATACTTGAAAAACTTTAGCTGGATAACTTATCGCTTCATCGATTCAAAAAACTCGGCGTTCGTCTTAAAATCTTTAAGTTTACCGATCAAGAATTCTGAAGCGGCGGTTTCATCCATAGGCTGAAGAATCTTGCGCAAGATCCAGGTTTTTTGCAGGGTATCGGGATCGACAAGGTACTCTTCCCGGCGGGTGCCGGAACGGTTGATGTTGATAGCCGGATAAATTCTTTTCTCGGCAATTTTGCGATCCAGGTGCAACTCCATGTTGCCGGTGCCTTTGAATTCCTCGTAGATGACCTCGTCCATTCTTGAACCGGTATCGACCAGCGCGGTCGCGATAATAGTTAAGCTTCCGCCTTCTTCTATATTCCGCGCCGCTCCGAAGAACCGTTTCGGTTTTTCCAGTGCATTCGCATCGACACCACCAGTTAATATCTTGCCCGACGAAGGTACCACAGTGTTATAAGCTCGGGCCAGACGCGTAATCGAGTCTAACAAAATGACTACATCGTGTTTATGTTCGACCAATCGACGTGCTTTTTCAATCACCATTTCCGCAACCTGTACGTGCCGGGTTGCCGGTTCATCAAAAGTACTGGAAATGACTTCGCCGCGAACGCATCGTTCCATTTCCGTTACTTCTTCGGGACGTTCATCTATTAATAAAACAATGAGATAGCACTCGGGATTCTGTTCTGCAATCGCCTGCGCCAGACTTTGCAGGATCATGGTTTTACCGGCTTTAGGCGGCGATACAATCAAGCCACGTTGACCTTTTCCGATAGGGGCTATTAAATCTATCATTCGGCCGGTTAAATCTTCGCTGGTGCCATTGCCCTGTTCAAGGACAAATCGTTGTTTAGCGAATAGCGGGGTGAGATTTGAAAAAGTGATTTTGTTTTTGGTATTTTCGGGAGGCTCGAAATTGATCTGGTCAACCTTGAGCATGGCGAAATAACGTTCGTTATCTTTGGGGGGTCTAATCTTTCCGCTAATCGTGTCACCAGTCTTTAAAGAAAATCGTCTGATTTGACTGGGTGAAACATAAATATCGTCAGGACCTGCTAAATAGGAACAACCCGGTGTACGTAAAAAACCAAAACCATCCTGCAAAATTTCCAGCACGCCGTCGCCTGATATATCGTCACCGGCTTTTGCCTGCTTTTTCAAGATGGCAAAAATCAAATCCTGCTTTCGCGATCTGGCTACATTTTCAAGCCCGAGGGATTCGGCGATTTCAATAACTTCACTTATTTGTTTTAGTTTTAACTCAGTTAGATTCATATAAAAGATAACTCAAGGAAAAGTATATACGGTGTTAAACCGCAACTACTAGGACAGGAATAATTCAGGGGTGTAGTTTATCGGACGATATGATTGGGTGCGCATGATTATCGCACCGCATAAGTGTAACTCAAGTACTCAGCCCCGTCCAACCTTTTGTGACAGGGCTCAGCCGGATCTAAACAATGATGCTCTCGCGAACCACGTGCATTTCCTCAATAACCCACAGGGATGTGAAAAAAGCTTCACGTCCCTACCTACATCCATGTCCGCAATGCAGAAAGTAGAGCAACGCAGGAGCAGTTGCCGAGGAGTAAGATCTGCACAAGGAGATCATGAGTTTATTAAAGATTGCTATCAAGAAAGGCCGCAAGTTGCGATTTTGACAATGCGCCTACTTTAGTGGCTTCCACTTCGCCATCCTTGAACAACATTAAGGTTGGAATGCCGCGTACACCATAGTGCTGAGGAGTTTCCGGATTTTCGTCTATGTTTAATTTTACAACGGTCAACTTGCCCGCATATTCTTTGGCAATATCTTCCAAAATCGGTGCAATCATTTTGCAAGGTCCGCACCATTCAGCCCAATAGTCAACCAGGACGGGACCCGCAGCTTTAATAACAGCTTCGTTAAACTCACTATCGCTTACATGAAGGACTGAATCGCTCACACTATTTCTCCAAAAATTTAAAACCAAAACTATAGGAGGGATAAAGCTGGTAGTCAATCAATTTCAGCTGTTTCGATTTTTACGTTATGCTATAGCTTATGAACAATACACATTTAACAGAAACTCGCTTCAGCAATCTTGAATTATCTGATTCTATCTTGCGCAGCTTAAAAGATGCCTGCTTCGATCACTGCACCCCGATACAAAGAAAGGCCTTACCTTTATCGTTAAGGGGCAAGGATATTGCCGGACAGGCTCAAACCGGAACCGGCAAAACCGCGACTTTTTTACTGGCCACTTTTCAACATCTGATTAATGATGCCGACGATTGCATGGATGCTGAAGATCAAGCAGAAAATGCAGCGGCCAAAAACAAAAAAATCAAGAACCCCAGAGCCATTATTCTTGCTCCAACCCGTGAGTTAGCCATTCAGATCCATAAGGATGCCTTGCAACTGGGCAAGCATCTTAATCTTAAACTGGCGCTCATTTACGGCGGCACCGACTATCAAAAACAGCTGGACAGCTTAAAATCCAATGTCGATATTATCATCGGCACACCCGGCCGCATCATCGACTTTTATCGGCAAAATGCATTCACTCTGGATAACGTGAAAGTCACGGTGATGGACGAAGCCGACCGCATGTTCGATTTGGGTTTTATTAAAGATATCCGTTTTTTATTAAGGCGCATGCCGCCGCCGGAGCAGCGCTTGAATATGCTGTTTTCTGCGACTTTATCCTATAAAGTGACCGAACTGGCTTATGAACACATGAATAACCCGGTTTTGATCCGCATCGAAACCGAAGAAGTCACCTCCAAGGCCATTCAGCAAAGTGCATTTTGTCCGTCGAATGAGCAAAAGATTCCTTTGTTGATCGGTATATTGAATCAGCATCAACCTCAGCGCAGCATTATTTTTGTCAACACCAAACGCTGCGCCGAACGTCTTGATGATACGCTGAACGCTAACGGGTATAAAACCGCCGCACTCAGCGGTGATGTGCCGCAGGATAAACGCCAGCGCTTGTTAAGCGATTTTCAGGAAAACAAAATCACCTTATTGATTGCGACCGATGTCGCCGCCCGCGGCCTGCATATTGCCGATGTTTCGCATGTATTCAATTACGACTTACCGCAGGATGTGGAAGATTATGTGCACCGGATAGGCCGAACTGCACGCTTTGGCGCCAGCGGTGTAGCGATCAGTTTTATTTGTGAACAATATGCCTATTCGATGCCCGATATCGAAGAGTTCATTGAACAGAAAATTCCTGTTCTGCCTATAACAACTGACCTTTTAGCTGAAATTGTAATACCGGAAAAAAGACCTGAAAAAATTAAAACCGAATATCAGGGAAAACGCCCGAATCACGATAAAAGCTGGAAGCCTAAAGCCCAGCCATCAACTCCCGAAAATCCTCAATAGCCGGATAACCGGCTATTTCTTTTATAGGCAGCTGCGAGTCTGGTTTGCTCACTGAAATTAAATGAGCAATACCGAATTGCTTGGCTGAACTCAATACAGCCAAGCTATCATCGATCAACAGTGTCGTTTGTTTTTCAAACGGTATGCGCTGCTGCAGCAACCGCCAAAAGTCAGCATGTTCTTTCGGAAACCCTAAATCATGGGAACTGATAATGGCATCGAAAAACTCCTGCAAACAGGTTTTTTCCATCTTAAGGCCCAAGCTACGCCGATGCGCATTGGTTACTAAATACACTTTTTTGGGTGAACGATGAGCTTTTTCCAGAAACTCAGTAACGTGCGGCAACACCGAGATTAACCCCGAAATTTCCGCTTTCAGTCCCGCAATATCCAGCTCTAAAACATCACTCCAATAATCCAGGCAATACCATTCCAGTTTACCTTCCATGCTTTTAAAGCGCGGTTGCAACTGCAACTTTGCAGCCTCTATCGACAAGCCCTGTTTTTCGGCAAATTTAAGCGGGACAAACTCTTTCCAAAAATGATTATCAAAATTCAAATCCAGCAGAGTTCCATCCATATCCAGCAAAACGGTATCAATTTTTTTCCAATCAATCATCAGAGTGCGTTATATTTGCAAAAAACATAATTAATAAAATAACACAATGGCTGAAAAACCAACCATCCTTAACACAACAACTATCGCTACCAGTCGATTATTCCGCATTGAATCGCTGGACATTGAATTCAGCAATGGCGAACTGCGCAACTACGAACGCCTGGCCCGGAGTAAATCGGGCGGCGCCGTTCTGATTGTACCCATGCTGGATGATGAAACGGTATTGTTAGTCAGGGAATATTCCGCCGGTGTGCATCGCTATGAACTGGGCTTGCCCAAGGGCAAGACCGACGCCGGAGAATCCTTCCTGGAAGCCGCAAACCGCGAGCTTAAAGAAGAAGTCGGCTTTGGCGCCAGAAGCATACACCACTTAAGCTCTTTTTCCATTGCACCGTCTTATCTGGAACACATGACAGAGATTGTGATCGCCCGGGATTTGTATGCCGAAAAACTGGAAGGCGACGAACCTGAAGAATTGGAAGTTATTCCATGGAAATTAAGCCGAATCAATGAATTATTGGCTACCGGGGAATGTACCGAAGCCCGTTCGATTGCAGCGTTGTTTATGGCGCTGGAATATTTTAAGGCGTTACCGGCTAAATAAACGTGTCTTCGCGGAGCCATCCTTTATAAACGATAAAGCGGTTCCAATTTATCATCATCCGTAACCGCTATTTTTTCTCTGGCTTTATTTTCAATAAACGCCTGAAACAGCTTTTTACCCTGCCACTGCTCGGGTTCCTTACCATACAAAACCTGGTTCAAATGCAGAATTTCATCTCTTAACCTTGCATCGCTTAATTCGGCAATAGCGCCCAAGCTCGACACATTCTTCGTGCCGGTTCCCGACTGGCCTGCGTGATAAACGCCACCATCCCCGGCGATATATTTCTGCTGCCCCCATGCCAGCAACGCATCTTTGGCAGCCGCGGCGTTATTCTCGGCGCAGGCTTTTTTCAGGTTTTTTACGCTATCTTCCAAACGGGTTTCCCGCTGACTTTTTTCCGCAACCGGTTTTTTAGCAGGACGCTTAACCAGGAAATACGCCAGTGTCATTAGCCAACCTAAGGCCAAAAATATCGAAACCCATAACCAGATATTTTGTTGTTGCGGCTGGGTGGCCGATGTTGTTTCAATTTTTTGCGGCGGCACCGCTGGTGGAGCTTCAGGAACTGCAACCGGCTCCGGCAGTGTTGTTGCTCCTACCGCCTCAACCACCGTGATGCTGGTTTCCGGAATTTTGGCTACTTCCATTTTTTTGCTTTGGCTGTTAAACCAAGGAATCTCTATCGCCGGTAATTTATAAAAGCCCGCTTTTGATGGGATTATCGCAACTTTTTCTTCCCTGAAAGCAATCAGGCCTTCCGGTTTTTTCTGTTCTCGCAATACCGGCTGGTCAGGATAGGTTTTCAGCCGGTCATCAATTTTGCCGGTATTTAATTCGGGCAGCTGGCCGACTGTCGTACCATTTGCCAATAGCGTCAAGGTTCGGGTCAACGGTTCACCGACTTTCATTTGTTGATTATCGCCCGACCATTCTTCCTTTAAAACGAGTTGTTCCGCTGAAAGCCAGTGCTTCCCGGTAAAAGTTGCCGGAACCGGTTTTACATCCAGCGTCACCGATTTGGAGGAAATCTTTTTGGTTCTGGTCATCTGCGAATTAAAAAAACCATTAAAATTCGGGCGGGTATTAGCCACGACCTCTGCTGTTAACATTAAAGGTTTGATCGTTAAAGAACCGCTTTTTTGCGGAAAAATTGAATACTTCCGCTCGGTAACCAAATAATTTACCCCGTCGATCTGGGTATTGTAATTATTATCATCACCCAGCTTTTCAATCACTGCATCACTGAGTTCAGGTTCATTCAAGCTGGCTTGAGCGATTTCGACTCGTCTATATAAGCGCACGGTATAGAGCACCTGAGACTGCACATAAGGGCTTTGGGGATTGGCCTCAACCTCCAGAAACAGGTCATCATCGGTATTAACCGCTTTAGCCGTTCCCTGAGTCACCAGAATGCTTGCAGGATGACTAACATCATCGCCAAACCTCACCGCCGGAACAACCAAGCTGCCGGCATGTTTGGCCATGACATTAACCGTCCACTGTATGGTTTTGCTGGACTGTCCGTTAATCCATGACGAATTGCTGCTTTGGCTTTGGCCAAGTATCTCGAAATCCTGTTCCAGCGGGCTGAAATCCGGGTCGTTATCCGGTGTTTCATTAGCGGTAAAAATGATCTGGAAGGACTCATCCAAACTAACCGGGTTGCGATCGAACGACACGCCAATTTGTGCGGCAAAGACATTGCCGGGCACAAAATTCAGCAGCAACAGAAGAAAAAACAGCTTTTTTATAATATTCATAACTTCATCATTTAGATTAATCAAGATTCCAGGCGTCTATAAACGGCCGGTAAAAATTCAAATCATGAACGGTAGCACCCCTTTTAGTCACTAAAGCGGATGCAAACGATTGCGCCCGTTGCATAGTCAGTTGCAATGACCAATCATGCTGTATGCCCAGCAGCAGAACCGCCGCAAATGCATCGCCGGCGCCCACGGTATCGACTATCGCTAAATCAGCCGTCGGCGCAACTTCAATCAATTCCCCGGCGCGATTGATCGCCGTCGCCCCCCGGCTGCCGCAAGTGACCACTAAAGCCTCCAGCTCATATTGCGCCAGAAACAAGCGCATCGTATCGTGCATTGTGTTTTGTGGTTGCGCCAAATACATCAACTCATCATGATTCAACTTGGCCCAGTACGCCTTGCCGACCCAGTGGTTGACTGTCTCTTTCCGCCACCAGGGCTCTCTCAAATTGACATCGATAAAAATCTTGCCCTGCTGATGCGTGGTTAAATCCAGCAGCGCTAATTCCGAGATGCTGTTACGCAAGGCCAAAGTACCGTGATAAATAACGCTATACTGCCGGTCTTTATCCAGTTGCTGCGCGTCAATAAAATCATAAGCCTGATCGGCTAGAATTTCATAGCAGGGCTCGCCATGATTAATAGTGACCTGCACCGTTCCGGTAGAATGATCGGGATCGATTTGCAGATTTTCAACAGCCATGCCCCAAGCCAGCATCGCCTGCCTGATTTTATCGCCTAAGGCATCAAGGCCTACCCGGCTGATAAAGCACGGGTGCTGATTAAAAGCCTGAAGATGCCAAGCCACGTTAAAAGGCGCGCCGCCTAATACTTGCTGGCCATCCGGGAATTGATCGAACAGCGCTTCACCGAAAATGGCGATTGGGTTATTAGTCATGTTTATTATTCCCATACGCCACAAGCCCATTATTTAGGGCTGGCCGGAATTCAGAATATACGGATATGAAACTATCGGCTGACTTACCAACCATCAGCTTTATCCATTGATTGACGGCCGCGCTGCCCGTATTGATATTTAAATTTACGTTTTAACAAACCAGCCGGATCGTCGGGGATTCTTTTGAGCCATTGTTCGTTAGCTTGCTGTTGTTCATCCGACGGTTGTGCGCTAGCAGGCGTTTGTTCTTTGGCTTGCTCCTTGTTTTCTTCGTCTTTGCTCTGCTCGGCTTGTTGAGGTTTTTCGGATTCCGGCTTTTTTTCCTCGGCTTTATTTTGCTGTTGCTGATTTTCTTCGGACTGTTGTTTGTCCGACTGCTTCTGTTCCGGTTTTTGTTCGGGCTTTTCCTCGGATTTATTTTGATCCGACTTTTGTTCGCCGGATTTTTCCGATTGTTCGTTATCCTTGTTTTGTTGGGAATCTTTTTCGGACTGTTCTTTGGATTGTTGTTTATCGTCCTTTTGCTGATTCTGCTGTTTTTGCTTTTCCAGTTCTTTTTCTACGACGTCCTTGTTATGTTTGGCATCGGCATCGTTAGGATTAATAGCCAATGCTTTTTCATAGGCTTTGACAGCCTGTTCCAACTGGCCGGCTTTCGCCAACGCATTGCCCTGGTTGTAAGTACTGCTAACGGACTTGCTGTTTTTCAAATTTTCCAGCGCTTTGTCATACTCGCCCGCCTTGTAATCAGCCGCCGCTTTCCAATCCGGATTTTCAAATTGCTCCGCCGCTTTGGCAAAATCCTGTTTTTTATAAGCCTGTAGCGCCTGTTGGTCTTTGGTCTGCCACAAGTCCTGCCAACCCAACGCATAACTGTTTTTAGGTAACGGCAGAATCAGCAAGAAGAAGAAACATAGCAAGCCTTTCCTGAACGTCAGCGCGGCCAAGGGCAAAACCAGCAGCAATAACCAGGGACCTTTGTCCGCCCACTGGTCCAATAATAAGTTTTCGTTTTGCTTGCTCTGCTGCTGAACCGATTTATTTATGGTTGCCAGCAAGGTCTGAATATCGGCATCATTTGCCGTTATGATTTGATAAAGGCCGTTGCCCGCCTGCGCCAGCTTCATCAGCTCGCTGGAGTTTAATTTGGGCACCACAATATTGCCTCTCTCATCTTTAAGAAACCCGCCTTCAGGCAGCGCGATCGGCGCACCGTCATCTGTTCCGACGCCCAATATTGACAGTTGATACTTATCCAGCAATTTGACTGCGGCCAAGGTTTTGTCCACATCAACGCCATCGGTGACCAACAATATCTGGCCTTTTTGCAGGCCCGCCTGTTTAAATAATTCAACGGCTTTTTCCAGCGCTATCTCGGTATTGCTGCCCTGGCTGGGCATAATGTCGGTATTCAATGCCGACAACTGGCTGTCTATGGTTTCGGTATCATCGGTCAACGGCGTGACGGTAAAGGCGTCGCCGGCATAAACCAGTAATGCGGTTTGGCCGTCTTTTCGCTGTTTTAAAATGTCGGCAATTTTGTAGCGCGCCATGATCAGACGGCTGGGTTTAATATCGGCGGCATCCATCGACCGGGATAAATCCAGCGCAATAACCAGCGCCGAATCATTTCTAAATACCGGTGACGGCAATCGTTCCCAGGTTGGCCCCGACAATGCGATGATTACCAGCATCGCGGCAAGGGCTCCCGCTGTTAATTGCCAACGACTTTGATTGACTGGCTTTTCCTGTAACAGATACGGCAATAATGCAGCATCACATACCGCCGACCAGTTACCCTGGCTTAACTTATTTCTGAGCATTAACATTAATATGACCAGATAAGGTATAAGCGCCAGCAACCAGTACGGCCTGATAAAATGAAATTCGGCTATGTTCATGACAAACGTACCTTGGACAACGCAATGACCGCCGCCAGGCCCAATCCCAGCGACAACGGCCAAAAATACAATTCGCTACGGGGCCTGAAATATTGTTTATCTTTTTCAACCGGCTCAAGCTCGTCCAGTCTCATATAGATATTATTCAATTCGTCGGTATTTCTGGCCCGGTAATATTGACCGCCGGTACTTTCGGCAATCTTTATCAAGGTTTTTTCATCCAGATCGGCGGAGGGATTAACCTTGCGATTGCCAAAAAAACTGCGAACGATCATTTCATCCGCGCCTATGCCGATGGTGTAAATTTTCAAATGGTTGGCTGCGGCCAACTCGGCGGCCTTTAACGGTGAAATTTCACCGGCGGTATTGGCACCATCCGTCATCAGCACTAAAACCCGGCTGTTGGTCTGCTCGTTTTTAAGACGCTTGACCGCCAGACCAATCGCGTCGCCTATCGCGGTGTTGTCGCCGGCAAGACCAATGACCGACTCATTCAATAAGGTCATCACCGTTTTCCGGTCGAACGTGAGCGGCGTCTGCAAGTAAGCTTGGGTACCGAACAGGATCAAGCCCACCCTATCGCCAACACGCCGGTTGATAAAGTCGGCCGCGACCCTTTTAGCTGCGGTCAGCCTGTCGACAGCCCGCTTGTTAACAACAAAATCCTGCTCTTCCATACTGCCGGACAAATCGACTGCCAGCATTAAATCCCGGCCACTGACCGCTTGCTCGATCGGGTCACCCAACCATTGCGGCCGAGTGCAGGCGATGATCAATAACAACCAAGCAATCGCCGCCAGCAGTACCGGCCATTGTTGAGTTTGGGAAACTGCCCTGGTTTCGCCCTCGGAAAAATCATCCAGAAACGGGACTTTTAATGCAGCCTGTTCGATAGGCATCTTGGCAGGAACCAGCCAGCGTATTATTAAAGGCAAGGGTAAGGCGGCCAACAGCCAGGGCCATTCGAAGTGAATCATGATTTTGCCTGGGCTTTAAGCCAGTCTTCGCATAAGTCGATTAATTGGGAAAGTTCCTGCTCTGTTGGCGGCGTTTTTCGATAGGGCGCATCAGCCAGAAGCTGCCCGACGCCTTGACTGAACGGCAACCCTTTTATTGAACGGTCGAGAAATTCCAGCCATTGCCGTCCGGTTAAACCGGCGGTCTTTGCCCTTGGCGATACGCTGATCGCTACACGCCTGACCAATATCGAAAGATCGGATAATTTCTGAAGATTATCTCGCGTTTGATCTTGTTTGATTTGAGTCAATAGTTTGTTGGCGGTTTTAATTGCCGTCTTACGGGTAAGTCTTTTATAAAGCCAGACCAGGAAAATAATCAGTAACGGGATGAATACCGCCAATATCCACCAACCGATAGCCGGAGGCCACCAGCCTATTGCTTCAGGTTCGTGAATGTCTTTCAAATCAAGAAGAGTTGGATTCATTTATCTTAAACGTTGTATCGGGTCATCTATCGTACTGCATTGAATAAACGCCAAGCCCATTTTTTTGGCTATCTGCTCGAGCTGATGCAGCCGCTCGGTAAAATGCTGGTGATATTTCGATAATCGCTTCCGGTCCCCGGTATCGATAACTACGTCGCGTTTATCGTCGGTCGCCGCGCCTGTTCCCGACAGGCTTGCGGCATACCCACCATCCATGGCGGTAAAACGGTAGCGGCCTTTTTCCGGCAAATGGCTTTCCAGCGGGTCATAGACAAAAATCAACACCACCTCGCAATGCCGCGATAATTTTGCCAGATGCGTTTCAACCTGATCGGTAATGCCGCGAAAATCGCTGATAATGTAAACCAGACTGCCGGGCCGGGCATGGTGCATAAGCCTCGCCAATACATGTTCCAGCGTAATCGCCGCTTGCTCTGAGCGATTAAAATCATCTTGGCTACTGATTGCATTTAAAAACCGCAATACCGCATGTTTGCCGTTTTGCGGTTTTAACTCACGGCAGCCAGTGTCTGTAAATAATTGCCCGCCAATTCTGTCGCCATGATGTTGGGCTGCCCATGCCAACAATCCGGCAAGTTTGGCCGCGAGTACCGCTTTAAAAACACCGCGTGTTGCAAAATGCATCGCGGGACGGTCATCCACGGATATAAATACCGGTCTTTCTCGTTCCTCGCGAAACACTTTGGTATGCGTTTCACCGGTACGCGCGGTAACCCGCCAATCGATACTGCGTATGTCATCGCCCGGCTGATAGCCTCTGGCTTCTTCAAACTCCATTCCTCGGCCTTTAAACCGGGACACATAACCGCCGCTTTGCCCGGAGCGAATAGCTGCGTGTTTCAGGTTTAATCCGGCCGCCGGTCTCGCCAAATCGACCAGCGTCTTTAACGACACCGAAACCAGTTCGCTGGCTGGGACCTTAGCCTGATCAGCTTGCTTAGCAAAAAACATCAAGGTACGGCAACTCTGGCAATCAGTTCTTTAATGAAATGATCGGTGGTAATGCCTTCCGCCTCGGCTTCGTAAGACAATATCAAGCGATGCCGCAATACGTCAAAAGCCATGTCCTGGATGTCTTCCGGGCTGACAAAGTCGCGTTGCGCCAACCAGGCTTTAGCCCTTGAACAGCGATCCAGCGCTATGCTGGCTCGGGGACTTGCGCCATATTGCAGCCAGCCGGCCAGATCCTCTCCGTAAACTGCCGGGTTACGGGTCGCCAGAACAATTTGCAGCAAATAGTTTTCAAGGCTTTCCGCCATATGCAAATCCAGCACTTCATTACGCGCAGCAAACAAAGTCTTTTGCTCAATCGGTTCGTACTGGTCAGTATTTTTGACGGAACCGGAACGCGCTTCCGTCCTGGCCAAATGCAAAATGCTTTTTTCATGTTCCGCTTTCGGATAATCGATTTTTACATGCAACAAAAAACGGTCCAACTGAGCTTCCGGTAACGGATAAGTGCCTTCCTGCTCAATCGGGTTTTGCGTTGCCATGACCATGAATAATTTCGGCAAAGGATAAGTCGCCTGACCTACGGTTATTTGCCGCTCAGCCATCGCTTCCAATAACGCCGCTTGCACTTTCGCCGGTGACCGGTTGATTTCATCGGCCAGTATCAGGTTATGAAACAAAGGCCCTTTTTGAAATTCAAACGTGCCCTGCTGGGGACGATAAATTTCAGTACCGGTCAAATCGGCGGGCAATAAATCAGGCGTGAACTGTACCCGGTGAAAATCACCTTGTATGCCTTTGCTCAGCACATTGATCGCTCGGGTCTTGGCAAGACCCGGAGCGCCTTCAACCAGAATATGACCATCGGCCAACAGGCCGATCAGCATCCGCTCGACCAGAACATCCTGTCCGATAATTTCCTGATTAATATAGTTTTTCAACCGCATTAACGCTGGTTGAGCGGTATTTTTAGTGTCGTTTTTTTCTAACATAGCTGTTCTGACATGATGATGTTTAATCCTAAACACAGTACGAGAGCCTTACACATTAAGCATCAGGCAGGTTTCTTATCTGCCAAATATATTGTGCCTGCCTTTCATCTTTTCAATGAGTAGCTACCTATTTTATACAGTTATGGTTCGAGGCAACATAGAGTAAAGCTGTTAAATAATTATGTATAAGTTGTGGAGCAAAGTGTGGATAACTAAAGTCTCAATGTTATCCACAACCCATACACAAGATCAGGATAGCTTTAACTGCATTTTACCATGTCATTCAAGAAACTGATTTTATATACAAAAACAGACTTATCAACAGGTTTTAACTTACGTAATAATAATAATTAGGTCTTTAATATTTTTAATTTATTACTATTATTCCGAACAAAAAATCCGTCATATAGGGCTAATCACCTATACTCTTTCGAACTGTTTATGTTTACGATGGAACAACTGAGGAAAAAATGAGAACTATGCTGTTTATTTTAGGAAGTCTTTTTTCTATCTGTACTTTTGCAGGCATTTACAAATGTACGGACATTAACGGTAAGACGGATTACCAATCGAAGCCTTGTGACCCCGAACGTAAAACGGTGCAAATTAATATTAAAACAGGCAGCTCTACCGAACTGGACCAAGAAAAACAAAAACAGGATTTAGCCAAAAAAGAACAGGATGAAAGTCTTGAGCAAGAGCAGACACTAAAAAAACACGCACAGTTGAAACAAGATGCACTGAGTGAAAGCGCAAAAAACCAGTTCCTTATTAAAAATAACCCAGAAAAGTTTTCAGCATTTTCTATTCCGCCTTATGATCTTGATCAATTACCGGATTTAATCAAAAATTACCAAACCAGACTTCCCGATATTGAACGTTTAAGAAGACAAGCCGCAGAAAAAGCATTAGCCTCAAATCAATGTATTCGTGTTGAAGCATCAGAATTAGATGGCAAAAGTACCAAAAGATCATTTGTTTTTTCAGTGAGTTGCAGTAGTGGGAAAAGCTTCTATTTTACCGAGCAGGAATTAACCCGATAATTGCCAAATGAATGCGTCAAAAACAATATTAATTACAGGTTGCTCTACCGGTATTGGTTACACTACAGCCGTTGAATTAAAAAAACGCGGTCATAGGGTTATTGCCACCGCAAGAAAACAGCAAGATGTGCTTCGTTTGCAACAGGAAGGATTTACCGCAATTCAACTGGATTTGGCTGACAGTAACAGCATTCATCAAGCGGTCAATTCGGCAATTGAACTAACCGGAGGGAAAATTGATGCGTTATTTAATAATGGCGCTTTTGGTCAACCCGGCGCTGTTGAGGATTTAACTCGCGATGTACTCAGGTTTCAGTTTGAAACCAATCTGTTCGGCACTCATGAGCTAACTAACCTGATCATACCTTTGATGCGAAAACAGGGACACGGCCGGATTATTTATAACAGTTCAGTCTTGGGATTCGTTGCGATGACTTATCGGGGGGCCTATAACGCCAGTAAGTTTGCGCTGGAAGGTTTGGCCGATACCTTACGCCTTGAGCTTTATGATACGAATATACATATTTCGTTGATTGAACCCGGACCGATTCGAAGTGACTTTAGAAAAAATGCTTTTGCGTTATACAAAAAAAATATAGATCCGACACACAGCTACCATAAAGAAACTTATAAAACCATGGAAGATCGCTTGCAAAAAGAAGGAGCGGCCGTTCCGTTTACTCTTCCTGCTGAAGCCGTTACCAAAAAAGTTATCCATGCGCTGGAAGCAGGACAACCCAAAATGCGTTATTACGTCACTTTCCCCACTTATTTGTTTGCCGTTCTTAAGCGCATATTGCCCATGTCCTGGTTGGACGTTTTACTTAGAAAGGTTTAGTCATGCACGATCTCGATGAAATCATTATTGTTTGTCCCTATTGCGGCGAATCCCTCGATGTATTGGTAGATACCAGTGCCGGACCTCAACAATATTACGAAGACTGTTCTGTTTGCTGTGCTCCGATCTTATTTATTGTGTCCGAAGATCATGCAGGGGAAATGGTTCTTGACGTTAAAAGGGACGATGAATAATTCTGAACTCATTAAATTCCACTTCCAGCGAAGTAACAAAACAGGTGTTTTTATAAGCCCCTATAACCTTTTATTTTTAAAGGGTTATATTATTTTAAAAACAGGTAAAGAATTTTTTCTGTGCTAGAATGCGCTACGGTATTAGCCATTTATTATGTTGGATTTTTGCTTTTTGCATAAACTCTCATTTTAATAGTTATGCTGAACACAAAAATATTAACAATATAGGTTTAATCAATGAAAGTATTAAAAAAAATCGTAGTTTCTGTTGCTATAGCAATGTCTCTGACTGCAATGTCATCAACAGCTTTTGCTGCTGAAAAGAAAGATCCTAATGCTGTCGTTAGAGAAGCAGCTGAAGGTACGATTGCTAAAATTGAAGAAGCAATTAGCTTGATAGAAAAAGGTGGCAGCAAAGAAGAGACTTCAAACACGATTGCTGAAGCTCGCCAACTGCAAAAAGAGTTTCGTTATGAGCTGACTGAACGTCTTCGTCAAAGAGCCAATGATAAATTGAGAGTGGCTCGTGAAGCTGTTGAAAACGGCGATCTTAAAGCGGCAGAAGAAACATTAAAAGCTAGCTTAGCTCAATTTAAAGAAATGAAAGTAACTTACGACGCAGGACATAAGTAACAAGCAGGCCGTTCATTAAGTCAGATTCAATTATTTTATTAACGTATTTGAATCTGATTCTAAATTCAAAAATAAACCTCACTAAAAATACCCTTTTTAACTCTTCCACAGCTGGTTGAATAGTTTCAAAATGTGTTAAAATTATTCTTGGTATATGGCTATTATTATAAATAGTTACACAGCCAATTTAATTAAAAAATAACAATGACTTGAGGTCGAGTGCAATATGAAAATCTTAAAAAAAATCTTACTATCTTTATTAATTGCCACTTCTATGGGCGCTGTTTCAACTTCGGTTTTGGCTGAAACTGATAAAGGAAGAGTTACATATGCTCCTGCTGACGCAATCGATATAGTATCCGCTAAAATTAAAATAGCACTGGATGCTGTGACTAGTGGTACAGAAGGGGGAAAAGTTGCTGATCTAGTCAAAGATGCGCTGGATGCCAGCAAAGAAATCAATGCTAACGATAAAGTTGACATGGCACGTTCAAGAGCTAATAACAAACTGAAAGCTGCCAAAACACATGCTAAAGAAGCAGCTTTGCAAGAAGCTGAACAAGAATTAAGAGATGCGCTGAAAATGTTTGAAGCGCTGAAAGGTCTACTCTAATATAGACTGAACCCTATCAAGATATCATTCTGTTTCTTGATAGGGTTTTAACTGTTTTTGATTTATTTGGTATACCGTTCAAAACTCCCGCATTACCTACCCCCACGCCTCTTTATAAATAACCGGTTGCAGTTGTAACGTATACCTGGATTCAACAAATTTAAGCTTTTCAATTTACAACTCCGATCTGTTTTCATAACTTATACCGCTATTTGACCTGACTGTTAAAACGGTATTCCTTTGATGCCAATCAAAATCGGCCAGTCCTTTGTATATTATCGATTAGCCAGCTGTTGACAATATAGACTGCGGTGTTTACGGATGTGAGTATCCTCAATATTGCCCGTATTTTTGCATCAAGCTCTCTACGGTAATCAGTCACACCGTAGGTAAGAATCTTTCGCTCAGCACTTGTTTATCCGGCACACCTTTGGCCCGAGCGGCCGCCTCGGCAGCATTGATCAAAGCCGGTGGCCCGCATAGATAGATGTCAGGCAACACCGCCGCATCCGCCAGGTCTTGAGTCAACGCATCCACCGGCGTACCGCAAAAACCCTGCCAATTATTGTCCGGTTTCCATACGCAAAAAATGACCTGAAGCTGGGGTAGTTCCGCTTGTAATGCTTTCAACTCAGTCTGACAAAACAATTCTTCGGGCCGGTTTGCACCGAAATAAAGCCGTGCCGGATGCGGTTCCTGAAATTCGGCCATTCGTCTTAACATCGATAGCATCGGCGCCAAGCCGGTTCCGCCTGCCACAAACCAGCGTGGCCTTAGGCCGCTTTCATACAAGCCGAAAGCGCCTTTTGGCCCATGTACGATCAGGGTCTGTCCAACCGCTGCCTGTTCCCGCAGCCAAGTGGAAAAAAGTCCGCCGGGTTGCAGCCGGATCAGAAATTCCAGCCGACCATCCCAGTTGCTTATATTGGCAAGCGAATAGGCGCGCTTGATGTCGCGTCCCGGCACTTCCAGTTCCATGAACTGGCCGGGCTCAAATTCAGCCATGCTCCCGTCATCTTCATTCGATGCGAGGCGTAGTTCCAAGCGCAGCGTATTTTCGCCGACGGAATCGATGGCAGTGATTTCGGCATTTCTGACCTTGATTTCGCCGATCAGGATACGATCATGATCAAAAGGCAGCGATATACGTAAATCGCTCTTAGGAAAGGTGCAGCAGAGCAGCGTACCGCTGGCTCCGGCTCCATCAGGCAATGCCGCAGGATTATGTTTACCCAAGGTAAAGTCGCCATGGGTGACATCGGCATAGCAAGTACCGCAATTACCTTGTCCGCATTGGGCTGGCAATACGATATGGGCGTCGGCTGCGGCTTCCAGCAAATTCTGATCAGTGGCGCATTCAAAACGGAGCTGTTCCCCGTCTCGGGTAGTCAGTTCAATAGCGTGAGTGTTCATATTTCGGTTGGGCTCCAAATAAAAAATGCTGCCGGAAAAACTTACGTTTCCGGCAACAAAGGGAGGATTAAGCCGCTTGGCGCGTTAGCGAGGCTTCGATGTCGGTCTGAGCGGTGGTAATAGGCAGCAGCCCGAATTTATCGACCATCACCTGTACCAGATTAGGCGTCAGGAAAGCGGGCAGGGTGGGTCCAAGACGAATATTGCGAATACCCAGTGCCAGCAAAGTCAGTAGCACCGCAGCGGCTTTTTGCTCGAACCACGACACGACCAGGGACAAGGGCAGCTCATTCACGCTGCACTCAAAAGCGCCGGCCAGCGCAGTGGCAATTTTGATCGCCGAGTAACTGTCGTTGCATTGACCTAAATCCAGCAGCCGCGGAATGCCGCCAATGTCGCCGAATTCATTCTGGTTAAAGCGGTATTTGGCGCAGCCCAAGGTCATTATCACGGTATCTTGGGGGGCCTGTTCGGCGAACTCGGTGTAGTAATTGCGGCCGGGCGCAGCGCCGTCACAGCCGCCGACCAGGAAGAAGTGCTTGATAGCGCCGGACTTGACCGCGTCGATCACTTTATCGGCTACGCCCAGTACCGCATCGCGGCCGAAACCGACGGTGACGACTTTTTCGCCGATATCATCCTTAAAGCCGGGCAATGCATTGGCAGCCTGGATTAACGGCGCGAAATTCTTGTCGCTGATATGGCGTACACCGGGCCAGCCTACCGGACCTGCGGTAAAAATGCGCTGACGGTATTGTGGCTGTGGTTCGATGATGCAGTTCGAGGTCATTAAGATTGCGCCCGGAAATTCGGCAAATTCTTTTTGTTGGTCCTGCCAGGCACCGCCGTAATTGCCGACCAGATGCGGATAAGCCTTCAGTTTAGGGTAAGCATGTGCAGGCAGCATCTCGCCGTGCGTATAAATATTGATGCCTGCATCTTTGGTTTGTTCAAGCAACGCGGCCAGATCGCCCAAATCGTGACCGGATACCAGAATGGCCTTGCCTTTGATAGGAGTGATGCGCACTTGAGTCGGCTGCTGTGCGCCGAAAGTGCCGGTGTTGGCCTCATCCAATAATGCCATTACCTCAAGATTTAACGTACCCAGAGCCATGGACTGACTCAACAATGCTTCGACATCAGTGGGATCCGAGCTCAGAAAATCCAGCGCATCTTCTATTCCGGCGTAAATTGTCTCGCTCTCTTTGCCCAATACATAGGCATGATGAGCGTAGGCGCAAACGCCTTTAAGTCCGTAAAGTACCAGTGAACGCAAGCCGATAATATCCGGTCCGACTTGATCGAGTCCGGCATTGATACCGATACCAGCAGCCTGCTTGAGCATCCCGTTCATGTCGGCAGCGGGTTGCCAGGCAGCAGGACCGGTCAGGTCTTCCGGCGTAAGGCTTGATGTAAGCGCAGCTGTGATGTAGCTCGATTTGACTCGATCCCGTATCTGGGCGGCTTCCTGTATCAAAAGAACAAAGCGGGTCGCATTGAAGTTCACATTGGTCAAAGTGGTAAACATCGCGTAGAGGATGAAGTCATCGGCGGCATTATCAGGCACGCCCAAAGCACGAGCGCGCTTGGCATATTGGGCAATGCCCTTGACGCCGTGAATCAGTAGATCCTGTAAATCGGAAGTTACGGCATCTTTGCCGCACATGCCTTTGGCAGTAGAGCAACCGCTGTCGGCATTGGAGCGGTCGGTTTGTTCGCATTGGTAACAAAACATCAGGTGGTCTCCTCGAATTATTAAATCAACTAAAGTCGCAGCACAATGCTGCGTCATACCTATAGGCAAGTGCACTTACTATGCCAAGCGAGAAGCCTTATATTTACTGGCTTGGCCAAGTATCGTTGTATAATTGACATCGACTTTAAGTTGTTCAATTGACATCAGTGTTATCACTATGACGACAAACCTGTTTTTCACCTCGCTAATTTCCATTGTTGCCGATCTGTCCACCAACATGTCGGCAGAACAACGTTATCAACGGTTACTTGAACATTTGTGCCGGATTTTTCCTTGCGATGCCTCGGCGTTGCTAAAATTCGAAAACGATTACCTGATACCGCTGGCGGTTAACGGCTTATCGGAAGATACCTTGGGACGGCGTTTTGCGGTCAGTGAGCATCCGCGTCTGGCACAGATTTTGGCCTCCGGTCACTCGGTACGCTTTGCCGCCGACTCCGACCTGCCTGATCCTTACGACGGATTGATTGAAACGGATAACGATCAACTGCTGGTGCATGATTGCATGGGCGTTACGCTATTTATCGACGGCGAGCCCTGGGGCGTTTTAACGATGGATGCGCTGGCTCCCGGTACTTTCGACAATATCGATCCGATCCAGCTCAGCACCTTTATCAGCCTGACTGCCGCCACAGTCAAAGCCGCCGGGCTGATCGCCTCTTTGGAGCAACGGGTGCGTTATGCGACCCAAACCTTATTCAAGGAAAATACCGACCATGACATGATCGGCGACAGCGAATGCATGCGGAAATTGCGTAATGAACTTTCTATCGTCGCACCTTCGGAGCTGGCGGTTTTGATTTTGGGAGAAACGGGAGTCGGCAAAGAACTGGTTGCCAGGCGCATTCACCTGGAATCGACTCGCGCCGATCAAGTCATGGTCTACGTCAATTGCGCGGCATTGCCCGAGAGTATTGCCGAAAGCGAATTATTCGGCCACATCAAAGGCGCGTTTTCCGGCGCCGTCAGCGACCGCACCGGCAAGTTCGAGCTGGCCAACGGTGGCACGATTTTCCTGGATGAAATCGGTGAGTTACCGCTTTCGATACAGGCCAAATTATTGCGCACCTTGCAAAATGGCGAGATACAGCGCGTCGGCAGTGATAAACAAATCAAAGTGGATGTACGAGTCATTGCTGCGACCAACCGCAATCTGCAACAGGAAGTCGCAGCAGGGCAGTTTCGCCCGGATCTTTACCATCGTCTGGCAGTTTATCCGATGCATGTTCCGGCATTACGTGAACGGGGAAAGGATGTTCTATTACTGGCAGGCGCTTTTTTGGAAAAAAACCAGCAGCGTCTGGGCGTTAAAAAGTTGCGTCTGGGTCAGGACGCGAAGAAAGCCTTATTGGATTACCACTGGCCGGGCAATATCCGCGAACTGGAGCATTTACTCAGCCGGGCAGCGCTAAAATCGGCGACTCTGGAAAATCGCCAAGAGGATTTTATAACAATATCGCTGAGCTATTTGGATATCGTACCGGAGCCTTTGAATGCCTATTCTATCGACTCAGTAGAGGATTCGCCGGCAGCTTTATCCACGCCGATAGATTTTAAAAACGCAATTGACGAGTTCCAGCGCCAGCTTATCCGGCAACAACTGGCAGCGCAACAGGGCAATATGGCTGCTACGGCACGCATGCTGGGGATGGATCGGGGTAATTTTCATCGCTTGTTGAAACGGCTTGAGATAAAAACGGAAAGTTGATATTCCAAACCGCTGTTAAAAAGCCATACATTAGGAAAACAGTAGTGACAATAATTACTTGCCGATGCAAAAACTGGAAAATATTTTCCCCAGTAAATCATCTGAGGTGAATTTTCCGGTAATTTCAGCAAGACTGTTTTGCGCCTGTCTTAAATCTTCCGCGACCAGTTCTCCGGCCTGGCTGCCTCTTAACTGGTTTAAAGCGCTTTCAGTAAACTCATGGCCTTTGTTTAAGGCTTCGATATGCCGTCTTCTGGCAATGAATACGTTATCTGTAGCTTCGTTAAAACCGACGCTCTGTTTGAGGTGTTGCTTTAACAGTTCCATGCCGTTGCCGGTTTTTATCGACAGGTAAATTTGGGTGCCGAGTTCGGTTTGCTTTATTTCCGGCTCCATTCCTAGCAGGTCTATTTTGTTGTAGATCTGGATGATGTTTCCGCCGGACGGTAGGGTTTTTAATACCGACTCTATGTCCGGTTCTCTGGCATCGATCAGCAATAAGATTTTATCGGCATTTTTGATTTCCTGGTGCGCCCTGCGGATGCCTTCCTGCTCTATCGCATTGTCGCTTTCGCGCAGGCCCGCGGTATCGATGATATGCAAGGGCATGCCGTCCAGCTGAATGCGTTCTTTTAATACGTCGCGCGTGGTTCCGGCTATGTCGGTGACTATCGCTGCTTCGTGTCCGGCCAGCGCATTGAGCAGGCTGGATTTTCCTGCGTTCGGTTTTCCTGCCAGGACAACGGTCATGCCGTCGCGCAGCAAGCGGCCTTGTTGTGCTGTTTTTTGGATTTGTTCAATGCGGTGCAGTATTTTAACCATCCGGTTCTCAACTACGCCGTCGGTCAGGAAATCGATTTCTTCATCGACAAAATCGATAGCGGCTTCGACATAAGTTCTGAGTTCCGTCAGTTCTTCAACCAGCTCGTTGACCTGTACTGAAAAAACGCCCTGCATCGATTTTTGCGCAGACCGGACGGATTGTTCGGTGCTGCTTTCAATCAAGTCGGCGACCGCTTCAGCCTGGGCTAGGTCGAGTTTGTTGTTAAGGAATGCACGTTCGGTAAATTCGCCGGGATTGGCTAAGCGTGCGCCCAGCGATAAAACCCGCCGCAACAGCATGTCCAGTACCACAGAACCGCCATGACCTTGAAGTTCAAGGATGTCTTCGCCGGTGTACGAGGCCGGGCCAGGAAAATAAAGTAGGATGCCGGAATCGATCACTGAGCCGTCCTCATCGGTGAAAGATGAATATTGGGCCAGTCTGGGAGCTAATTTTTTATTGGTGAGATGTTTGGCGATTTCAGGAACTAAAGCCCCCGAAATACGAATAATACCGACACCGCCATTCCCTGGCGGTGTTGCAATGGCTGCAATGGTATCTAGATTTTCTATATCCACGTAGGCCTATGGCATTTTAGCGATCTGCTTGGTGATATACGACTGTTGAATGATAGACAGAGTGTTGTTGACTACCCAGTATAAAACCAGACCGGCCGGGAAAAACAGGAAGAAAATAGTAAAGACGATTGGGAACATCTTCATTACCTTAGCCTGTATCGGATCGATCGGCGCAGGATTTAAGCTTTGCTGGATCTTCATGGTGATACCCATGATGACCGGCAATACATAAAAAGGGTCCTGTATCGATAAGTCCTGTATCCATAACATGAAAGGCGCTTGACGGAACTCAACGGTTTCGCTCAATACCCAGTATAAACACATAAACACCGGAATCTGCACCAGAATGGGTAGACAGCCTCCCAATGGATTGACCTTTTCTTTTTTATACAGTCCCATCATTTCGGTATTGAAACGCTGTCTGTCATCGGCAAAACGTTCTTGCAGTTCTTTAAGACGCGGCTGAATTTTGCGCATCTTGGCCATTGATTTGTAGCTGGATTGGGACAATGGGAAAAACAATAATTTAATACACAGCGTTACGCCGATAATGGCTACGCCCCAGTTGCCGGCTGCATCATGGATCTGGTTCAACAACCAATAGATGGGTTTGCCGATAAAGGTTAAAAAGCTGTAATCAACGGTAAGTTCCAGACCAGGCGCGATTTTTTCCATCATAGGCTGGATTTTAGGACCGGCAAATAATTGAGCAACAAACTGAGCATCTGAATTTGCGTTAACAGTGACCGATGGGGAATAGGTCCCGATAACATAATGTCCGTCAGTCAATGCCTTGGTATAGAAGTGGTTTTCCTGGTCGGCAGGTGGAATCCATGCGGAGGCAAAATAATGTTGAATCAGCGCTGTCCATCCGCCTTTAGTGGCAACATCAAGGTTTTCATCAGCCATGTCGTCATAGCTTATTTTTTGATATTTTTCTTTTTCGGTGTAAATAACGCCACCGGCATAAGCTCTCATGCCGCCAGTCAGCATACCGCCTTTGCTGGACGTATCAGGAACTCTAAGTAACTGGCTGTATTGCCGGCCGGACCAAGGCTTATCGGAATCATTTTTGACTTTTTGTTCCAATGTTATGTCGTAACTACCGCGTTTAAAGGTAAACAGTTTGATAATAGTCAGACCATTATTATCAGTCCATGTTAAAGGAACTGTTAAGCTGTCTTGTTCGGGTTTTAAATCGTAACTGGTTGCTTCGTTTTTAAATACTGTGTGATGACTCGGCGCAGTCGCAAAACCGCTGTCGGCAATTAAGCCGCTTTGCGCAACAAATAATTTTTCCTGGCTGCTGTCGAACAAACGTACCGGAGCGGTATTTTTTTCCGAAACAGATAAACCGACCATTGCACGTAATTTATCTACAACAGTGTTGGATTTTTCTACCGGATAGTTCAATAAATCCAGATTCTGGATTGTGCCGCCTTGCAGGTCAATTTGGAGCGCAAGCACATCGGTTTTAACGGTAATGACATTGGCGGATGAAACGGTTGCCAATGGAACGGCTGTAGTATTTTGCTCTGCCGGCGCTGTTTGGGCTGCTGCGCCGGTGGCAGAAGGTAAATCTTCTTTGGTATTGGCAGCTATAGTATCTGTAATAGCGGCAACTTCAGGCTTCGGGCCATAATCCAGTTGCCAGGCTTGTTGCAGCATAAATACAAGCATTGCAAAAGTAACGATCAGTATAAATCTTATATTATCCATTCTTATTACCAAATTTTTCCGGAACGGGATCGATGCCACCTTCATGGAACGGATGGCATTTTAATAATCTTTTGAGGGAGAGATAAGAGCCGATAATGGCTCCATGGAGCTGAAGCGCTTCCAGAGAATAACTTGAACAACTTGGATAGAAACGACATCTATCGCCTAGCAGCGGGCTAATAAAGTATTTATAAAACTTTATAATTGCTATGAGTATGAATCGCATCGGGATACCAGCTTAAGCCAATGCCTTTCCAGTGATTTTCTTAACAAATCCAGCGGAGCATCTACGGCTTCTCTACGAGCCAAAACAACAATATCAATATTCCCCAAATCGTGTTGTTTTATTCTAAAGTTTTCCCGGACAGTTCGTTTAATCACATTCCTTTGGACTGCCTTTCTTATATTTTTTTTAGCAATTGCCAAGCCCAGCCGCGGATGATCGAAATCATTCTTTATGGCTAATAAGGTAAAATATTGGTCACTTGATTTTACAGGCTTAGCAAAAACCTTTTTATATTCAGCCGGTTTTTTTAACCGTAACTGCGGGGGGAAACTAAAAACTTCTTCAGCCACCAACCGTCAACTAAACGGTTAACTGAGCGCGGCCTTTTGCTCTGCGAGCATTGAGAACTCTACGGCCACCTACTGTTGCCATTCTTGCACGAAAACCGTGGGTTCTTACGCGTTTGATTTTACTGGGTTGGTATGTTCTTTTCATTTTACTTAAGGCCTGATCGGATGAATGTTAACAAAAACAGATAAAAAAGACAGCGGATGATAAAATAAACTATTCAGCCTGTCAATTCTGTAGCGCAATGTTTTATTACTGTATAGTGATAAAGAGCAAAATTACACTATTAATTATAATCAACTTTTTACTATTTCAATGAGCTCAATTTGGAACAACTGTCTTTCTAAACTTGAAAATGAAATTTCAGGTTCTGACTTCAGTACATGGATAAGGCCTCTTCAGGCCATAGAAAGCGACGGACAAATAAAATTATTGGCTCCTAACCGCTTTGTACTGGACTGGGTTAAAGAGCATCATTTTGCAAAGATTGAAGAGACTATTTATGAGTTCTCTAACGGTTCATTAAATTTAAGCTTGGAAATCGGTTCCAAAAATTCGTCTGTTGCTACGGCAGCTAAAGTAGCCAAGCCTGCCGGAACTCAAAAAGCCAGCCCCAACTTCCTCAATAAAGCATTTACCTTCGACAATTTTGTTGAAGGTAAGTCCAATCAGTTGGCAAGAGCGGCTTCAATGCAGGTTTCTGAAAATATCGGCAAAGCTTATAATCCATTACTTATTTACGGCAGTTCAGGTTTGGGTAAAACCCATATGATGCACGCGATAGGTAATGCTGTTTTACAGAAAAATCCGTCAGCAACCGTTGTTTATTTGCACTCTGAAAAATTCGTTCAGGATATGGTGAAGGCGTTACAACAAAACTCTATTAATGCTTTTAAAGAGTTTTATCGCGGCGTTGATGTGCTGTTAATTGACGATATTCAATTCTTTGCCGGCAAGGAACGCTCTCAGGAAGAGTTCTTTCATACGTTCAACACACTGTTGGAAAAAAAGCATCAGGTAATTTTAACCTGCGACAAATATCCCAAGGAAATCATAGGACTTGAAGACCGGTTAAAATCACGGTTTGGCTGGGGGCTTCCTGTTTTAATTGAGCCGCCTGATATGGAAACCAGGGCCGCTATCTTAATGAAGAAAGCAGCTTTAGTTAATATTGAATTGGCCCAGGACGTGGCTTTCTTTATTGCCAAAAGAATCCCTTCCAACGTTCGGGATTTGGAAGGTGCTTTAAGACGAGTCATTGCTAACGCACAGTTTACCGGTCGTGAAATTACCATCGACTTCACCAAGGAAGCGTTGCATGATTTAATTTCCTTGCAGGATAAACTCGTTAATATCGACAATATTCAGAAAACGGTCGCTGAATATTTTAAAATTCGAGTTGCCGATTTATCTTCCAAAAATAGAAAACAATCTATTACAAGGCCAAGGCAAATGGCAATGTGCTTGGCTCGAGAACTGACATCACACAGCTTTCCTGAGATTGGTGATGCATTCGGCGGTCGGGATCACACAACGGTAATGAATGCATGCAAACGAATTGCCGAATTAAAAGAAGCTGACAACAAGATTGCCGAGGATTACTCCAACCTGTTGAGAACCTTGTCACATTGACCTAGAACAACCTGTGGATAAAATGTATTTTTGCTAACATCGTTTATTTAACTACAATCCGTACACGTTAGAATATCACCCTTAACCACATTATTTATAACAACACAGCTAATTGATTATTAAGGATAAAATACTGTTATCAACAGTTTCCTTTTAAGCTAATAGTAATAATAGAAAAATATTCTTTTATGAAATTTATTATTAATAGAGAAGAAATCCTGGTTCCTTTGCAACAAATAGTCAGCGTAATAGAAAAAAGGCAAACGATGCCTATTCTTTCCAACGTTTTGATGGTTATTGAGGAAGATCTGCTTATTTTGACGGGTACTGATCTGGAAATTCAGATCATCGCTAAAATTAATATCGCTACAGCTACGCCGGGTTCGATTACGGTACCGGCCAGAAAATTCCTGGATATTTGCAGGCTTCTCCCTAGTGGAGCTGAAATTAAATTTGAGTTGCAAGATGATAAAGTAAAAATTGCTTCCAATCGCAGCCGTTTTTCTTTGAGCTGTTTGCCGGCAGATAATTATCCTGAATTTGCTGAATCCGAATTAGAAAACCACCTATTGATTAATGCCGGTAAATTTAAAAAAGCACTGGATAAAACGGTATTCTGTATGGCTAACCAGGATGTTCGTTATTACCTGAATGGCTTGTTGCTCAATGTCTCTAACAGTAAGTTGAAATTGGTTGCATCGGATGGACATCGCTTGTCCATTTATGAGGACAACCTGGATCAAGCTACCGGCTTTGAATCTAGAATTATTCTTCCCAGAAAAGGTGTTCTTGAACTTAACCGATTGCTTGACGATCCGGATGCTGAACTGAAGATTGAATTTTCCAGTAACAATATTAGAATTTTTATCAAGAACCTGGTTTTCTCGGCGAAACTGGTGGACTCAAAATATCCTGATTTCGGTAAAGTTTTTCAACAAGATTTTTTTAACCAAATCCATATTCAAAAGCAACTACTAAAAGAAGCATTGACCCGCGTCGCTATTTTGTCGAATGAAAAATTCAAGGGCGTGACCTTTGATATTAAATCTGACAGTCTAAAAATCAGTACGCATAATCCGGAGCATGATGAAGCCGAGGAAGAACTGTTTATTGAATACACTGGTGAACCGCTGACTATTGCTTTTAATGCCCAATATTTATTGGATGCGGTTTCTAATTTGGATTCCGAGCTTGCCGTTTTGACGATTGCCAGCAACGCCAGCAGTTGTTTTATAGATGAACCCAATGATTGCGGATATAAGTTTATCGTTATGCCGATGAGACTGTAATATTGCAGTTATGAGTTTGTTGAAACTGGATATTTATGCAGTGAGAAATATCCAAAAAGAATCCATCAATCCTTCTCCGACAATTAATTTTATTGTTGGAGAAAATGCCAGTGGCAAAAGCGCTCTTATTGAAGCCATTTTTATCCTGGGGCGAGCCAAATCTTTTCGTTCTTCAACCATCAAACCTGTTATTAATTTTGCTCAAGACCATCTGGTTGTTTCTGCAAATACTTTGCAGACAGATGGGAGTCATCTTCATTTGGGGATACAGCTGGATGGAAAAAATATTGAAATTCATATTAATCAGCAATCAACACAAAAACGTTCGGATTTAGCCTACGCGTTGCCGTTACAACTTATTCATCCAAAAAGTTATGAATTACTTGATGCCGGTTCGCAAATACGAAGAGAGTTTTTGGACTGGGGTGTTTTTAATAATGAGCAAAATTTCCTATCTGCATGGCGCAAATTTAAAAAAGCCTTATCCCAACGTAATGCATTATTAAAAACAAGGCGACTTGAACAAATCAAGGTTTGGGATAAAGAACTCGTTTATTACGGTACAATAGTCAATAGTTACCGGCAGCAATATCTAAAAAAATTCAAGCCTGTTTTTATCGAGATTATCGGTAGATTTCTTGCTCTTGAGGGAATCGATCTGAGGCTTGTATCAGGTTGGGATTCGTCAAAGGAATATAGCCGGATTTTAATTGAAGATCAGGATAAAGACTTACGTTATGGTTTTACCCATAGTGGACCGCATCGTGGGGATTTTCAATTATTGGTTAATAATCGGCTGGCAAAGGATTTTGTTTCGCGAGGTCAATTAAAGTTGTTGGTCATGAGCTTGAAATTGGCACAGGTGCAGTTGCTTGCCAATGAACAGAGCCAAACCGGCTGCATATTAATTGATGATTTTGCGGCAGAGCTTGATGTAGTTAATCGTGCCAAGTTATTGCGCTATTTGTCATTGATGGCATGTCAGGTGTTTATAACCGCTACAGAAAAAATTGATTTTGGCGATCTAAGCCAGATAAAAAATTATAAAATGTTCCACGTGGAACATGGCACCATAAAACCCGTGTAGTGTTCCACGTGGAACATTCGCAACCAATTAGGAAAGAAAACAACCATGAGTAACTCCATCGATCAAGTTGTCGAAACATCAAGCCCAACGGCCGCTGTTGTACATGCAGTGCCTGAATACGACAGCACCAATATTCAAGTTTTAAAGGGATTAGATGCCGTAAGAAAAAGACCGGGCATGTATATCGGTGATACGGATGACGGTTCTGGCTTGCATCACATGGTTTTTGAAGTCGTCGATAATTCGATTGATGAAGCTTTAGCCGGTTATTGCAAAGAGGTTAGGGTGATTATTCACACTAATGGCTCAGTTTCTGTTTCTGACGATGGCCGAGGTATACCTGTCGATATTCATAAAGAAGAGGGTAGGTCAGCGGCAGAAGTCATTATGACGGTACTTCATGCCGGTGGTAAATTTGATGATAATGCTTATAAAGTTTCCGGTGGTTTGCACGGTGTTGGTGTATCAGTTGTCAATGCATTATCCGAAGAATTGAATCTTGAAGTTCGCAAAAATGGTCAACTTTACAAGCAGCAGTATCGCATGGGCAATCCGGTTGCTCCGCTGGCGGCAGCAGGGCCGGCTGAAGGCTCGGGTACGTTGATAAATTTCAAGCCCAGTTCAGAGACGTTTACCGATGTCGAGTTTCATTACGACATTCTGGCAAAAAGGCTCAGAGAACTATCCTTCCTGAATTCCGGCGTACGCATCAGCCTGGAAGACGAGCGCACCGACAGACAAGATGTATTCGAGTTTGAAGGCGGCATAGGCGCATTTGTTGAACATCTTAATAAAAACAAAACGCCGCTGTTTCCGGAAGTATTCCATTTCATTGCAGAAAAAGAAGGCGTCACAGTCGAAGTGGCAATGCAGTGGAACGATTCCTATCAAGAAAACGTGTTCTGCTATACCAACAACATTCCGCAACGCGACGGCGGCAGCCATTTGGCCGGTTTCAGAGGGGCTTTAACCCGAACCATCAATCAATACATCGAATCCAGCGGTTTAGCCAAGAAAGAAAAAGTACAAACCACTGGAGATGATGCCCGTGAAGGCTTGACTGCTGTACTGTCGGTTAAAGTACCTGATCCGAAGTTTTCCTCACAGACTAAAGACAAACTGGTCTCATCGGAAGTAAAGCCGTTGGTTGAATCGACGATGAACGAAAAGCTACAGGAGTTTTTGCTCGAAAAACCGCAAATAGCCAAAGCAATCGTCGGCAAGATTGTCGATGCGGCCCGTGCCAGGGAAGCGGCCCGTAAAGCACGTGAAATGACGCGTCGTAAAACTACGCTGGATATTGCCGGATTGCCGGGCAAATTGGCGGATTGCCAGGAAAAAGATCCGGCTTTATCCGAATTGTTCCTGGTGGAAGGGGATTCTGCGGGCGGATCGGCAAAGCAGGGCAGGGATCGTCGTACCCAAGCCATCCTGCCGTTAAAAGGGAAAATCCTTAACGTAGAAAAAGCCCGTTTCGACAAAATGATTTCATCGGAAGAAGTCGGTACATTAATTACCGCGTTAGGTTGCGGCATAGGCAAGGACGAGTACAACCTAGCCAAGCTGCGTTACCATCGCATTATCATCATGACCGATGCCGATGTCGATGGGTCACACATCAGAACCTTGTTGCTGACGTTCTTCTACCGTCAATTGCCCGAGATCGTCGAGAAAGGTTATATCTATATTGCCCAGCCGCCTTTGTATAAAGTGAAAAAAGGCAAGCAAGAGCATTACGTTAAAGACGATGCTCAGCTGAATGAATACCTGATCCAGCTCGCATTAGATAAAGCACAGCTTTTTACCGACGTATCCGCACCGCCAATTCAAGGGCAGGGTCTGGAAAAACTGGCTAAATTGTTTACGGAGGTAGACGGTATCAATAACCGTCTGTCCAGACGTTACGATGAAGTTTTTCTGGAGCAGTTTGCCTATATGGATGTGATCAGCGACGAACTCAAGCAAGATCAGCAAAAACTCGCCGCCTGGTTTGCTGTAATGGAGCAAAAACTGACTGACTGCGACAGTAAGGCGATATACACCATTGAGCTGGACTATAAAACGGCTAGTGACTTTTCTGTAGTGGTTAATAAGCGCCTGCATGCAATAACTAAAACCTTTGTATTGCCATCAACCTTTTTCAACGGCAAGGATTACCAAAAAATCGCGCAATATGCCCAAGACACAGCGGACATGTTTAACGAAGGCTCATTTATGCAAATGGGCGAAAGACAGCAGCCAGTCAGTAACTTTAAACAGGCGTTTGAATGGATGATGAAGGAAATTAAAAAAGGCCAGCATATCCAGCGTTACAAAGGTCTGGGCGAAATGAACCCGGAACAGCTATGGGAAACCACTTTGGACGCCAACAACCGGCGTTTGCTGCAAGTCAGAATCGAAGACGTGATTGCCGCCGATGAGATTTTTACCACTTTGATGGGCGATGTAGTTGAGCCGCGTAGGGATTTTATTGTTAAGAATGCGTTGGATGTTACTAATTTGGATGTCTGATTGCTTAGTTTTTGTCGGATCTCATAATTTATGAAATAAATCTCACAATTGTGAAATGAAATCTCATAATTAATGAAATAAGTTCTAATGGCCACGAGTGACCAGTTGGTCACATCCAAAATAAGCGTAGACTGGGTAGAGCGATAGTGAAACCCAGTTTACAGAATTTGCTACTGTTGTTCAGCGGTTTGCGATACCTCATGAAATATCCGTAAAAGTATCTGTTGACTGAGCGGTTGAAGGTGATTCAGCAATTCGGCCAGCGCTCGCCCTTGATTCATCTGTCAGCCAACTGATAGCGGTTTGCCAGTTTCGTTTTGGACGGTCAGTTGACCATTTTCCTTTGTCAATAGGTGCAGTTAGCTAGAGCAATTATCTGCTACCTAAAGACAGGCATTTTGTTAGAATCAAGGCGTTTAGCAATCACCGTGGTACCCGAGACAATGCCTACTCCTTATTCTGAAGATTTACGGCTGCGTGTGGTGAATGCCGTTGAAAACGGCAAAACAACACGCGAAGTCGCTACGCTGTTTCAAGTCAGCTCTTCTTTTGTGTCAAATATTCATCAGTGTTGGAAACAGAAAGGTCATGTTCATGCTAAGCAGATCGGAGGTTATCGACGTGCTTTTTTGGAACCGTATGAAGACGCCATCAAGGCCCAGTTATCGGATCATCCGTCGATGACCTTGAAAGAATTACAGTCGTGGTTAGCCAACGAACAGGGCTTGAGCCTTTCCATCTCAGCGATCGATAAGTTTGTCCGCCAAAAATTGGGCTATCGCTATAAAAAAAACCGTGTTCGCCAGTGAACAGCAACGTGACGATGTCGCGCTAGCCCGAGAGCAATGGCAAGCGTGGCAGAAAAGCTGCGATGTGTCGAAACTGGTATTTCTGGATGAAACCAGTGCTTCAACCGATATGATCCGCCGCTATGGCCGTGCACTCGGCGGCGCTCGCTGTGTAGATGATGCCCCGGCCGGACATTGGCAGACGCTAACGTTTATTGCCGGTTTACGGATGGACCAGCTCACAGCACCCTGGTGCTTGAATCAGGCCATGAATGGCGACGCTTTCAAAGAGTATTTAAGCTCGCAGTTGGGGCCCACGTTAAAGCCCGGCGATATCGTGATCTGCGACAATTTGCCGGCTCATAAAGTCGCCGATGTTCAGGAACTGATTGAAGCCCGAGGTGCGACGCTGAAATACCTGCCGCCGTATAGTCCTGACCTGAATCCGATTGAACAGGTCTTTGCCAAACTGAAAGCCTTGCTACGCAAGGCCGCTGAACGAACGCTTGACCCGCTTTGGCAAGCTATCGGCCAGATCATGGATCAGTTTCACTCTGACGAATGCCTCAATTATTTTAAAAACTCAGGCTATGCTTTTGACTAACGGAGAAATGCTCTAGTGCTTCATTATTTTTCAGAGATAGTTGGATGTGGATATGGTCTTGCTTCTTCTATTGAGTCCCAATGTGGGACAAAGGGAACAGGTCCTCGCTCTTTACAAGCAGTCTCACACAACGAACAAATGAGGCTGGCAAGAGTTGACTGGTGACTGCTTTCGACTAAAACAGCACACTCCGAATGTGAGTCCACGCAATATTTTCTAGCGAGTTGACGCCATAAAGGGACATGCGGCTGGTGTTCGCACGTTCACCAAAAATTAAAAACACGATAATTAATTTCTTTCTCTTTCCATCAGGTAAATTCGCGCTTTTAGATAAAAGCACCGCGTCTCCACAAATCCTTAATGTAAAAAACAGAATACCGAAAAAGAACATGGGTTAAAGCGATTTACGCCAGGCAAGGAGTTTGTTTGTAGATTAGTGTACTTCGTGAAATTTTAGCGGCTAAAATATTACGACAAATTACTTCAATCTGGCCACCATAACAATCAATACAAACATATTTGGCACCCCCGTTGTTTTTATAAAGTTAATTGCTTAATTAGAGTGCTTATTTATTTCGATATATCGAATAAGTAATTGATTATAAAAACAAATTTAATATTTTTCATGATTCTATTATTCTTATAGAAAATTACTGAAATAAGGCTCCTCTCCATGACACCGTTCGGGTTGTTTTTAGAAAATATTAGGCGTAGTCGTCAACTACAACAAAAACAATTGGCAGCAGACCTTGGTGTTCAAGCCTGTTATATCAGTTCGTTGGAAAAAGGTCGGAAAGCACCGCCATCCAAAAAAGTACTTGAAAGGCTGATTGCTGCATTGGATCTAAATGAGGAAGAGCAAACCTTGTTGTGGGAAAGTGTGGAACAATCCGAATTGTCATTTAAGTTGCCTGGCAACATGATACTCGCTGAATATCAATTGATAAGCCGATTAAAACAACAATTGGGAAGATTAAGCCAAGAACAAATCACGATTATGCTAAATGTTCTTGCGTTAAACACCACGTCGAACAAGCAAACAAAAACGAGGAGAATGAATATGTAAAGTGCAACACGGAACAAACCAGTCGGCTTGCCCCGCGCTGCAAGCGAAGTAGATACTCCGCCGTGAGAAAGTATAGTATCTCCCCGCTCACAACTCTCGTCAAGCCAACTCTGGCCAAATTACCACTAACAGAAAACTTTATTACCGTATTCGGTAAGGAATAGTTATGTCTATACACTCTAATGGCGAGCGTAAAAGCGCTGGTCAGAGCGCTGCTTTGCGCCTGAATATTACGCCACAGCCCAAAGCCGAGCGGGCAAGAGAGCCGGTTACACCCTCACGTGGACTTGTCCGGGGACAATTCCCGTCAACGAAGATGAAGCGCATGATTGCTTGGGAATCGCAGCTGGAACAAAAAGCCTGCTATCACTTTGAATTTTCCCCTGCCGTCATAGCATTCCGCGAGCAGCCGGAAACTCTTTATTTTCCATACCAGGAACGTATGTGTCGTTATACACCGGATTTTGAGCTAACCCTATATAACGGCGAAATCATCTATGTCGAAATAAAGCCATTGTCCAAGCTGCGCTCACCGCAAATGCTGGAACGGCTACAACTTGCAAATCAGTTCCTGGCTGAAAAGGGCTACAACTTCATCGTCATAACTGATGAAGAACTGAATTTTCCGAATCGAATCAGGAATTTTTCGATACTGCGTCCTTATCTGCGATTCGAGATCGCCTTTCACATCTCGCAGCAAGCCAAGGCATGGCTGGCCAACGATCCAACGTTTGGGGCGTTGAGCCAATTTTTTGGCTTGCAATCCATAGCCTTTGCACTGCTTGCGCAGTTGCATATCCGAATTGATCTCGATCAACCGCTCAATTTAGCAAGCGCTCTTTTTACCCCAGCTAATGGAGACCATCATCATGAAACTTGCCTCTTTACATACCGGACAGGACCTGATTTTAGACAATGTGCCATACCGACTGATTCGCATTCTTGAAGACGGTCAATGTCAATTGGAGCGAAAAAGCGATTTGGCATTAAGCAGTTATTCCAAGCAAGAACTTTTGGGCTTTATGAGCACGGGAGAACTCATTTTATGTGGGCAGCAGACCGTAACAACGACTTCGGAAAATAATAAGCGGTTAGAGAGCGATTTATCCGCCTATCCTGAGGCGATACAACAGCAAGTCTATTACCGGCTTAAATATCTGAAAAAGGCTGATGAGCTATTGGGCGAGGAGATTACTTGCCACAGGTTATCGAGAGTCATTAAGTTGGTGGCAGAAGAGTCCAACAATTTCGATCCGCCCTCAGCTCTCACTGTTTACCGCTGGTGGAAGCGGTGGATAAAAGCAGATAGGTCTATCACCGCCCTGATTAAATATAAAAAGGGGCCGAAAAATAAGCGAAAAATTATTAAAGAGTTGGAGCATTTAGCGCAACAACTCATAGATGAGATTTATCTTAAGTCAGAAGGTGGGAGTATCCAAGATATTTATGATGCGCTTAAACACAAAATTAAGGCTCTAAACATCAATCGAAATACACCTCTCCCCATCCCCGGCAAAGCAACATTTTATCGGTACGTCGAAACCTATGATGAATACTTGGTTATGGCGGCCAGAAAAGGCAAACAAGCAGCTGACAGACATTTCCGAGCCGCCGGTAAAGGGCCAGAACCAAAATACATCCTCGAGCGGGCCGAAGTTGATCATACGCCACTGGATTTGCTGATTGTTGATGACGTGACCGGTTTAACTATCGGCAGACCCACAGTTACATTCATTATTGACCGCTACTCACGCCTTCCGTTGGGGTTCGAGATTGGATTTGAGCCACCATCAGAACTTGCCGTGATGCGTGCTCTCCGGCACGCAATTATGCCGAAAACCTATGTGTCGAAGGAATATCCGGAGGTCGAAAACGAATGGCTTGCTTACGGGATTCTGGTCAATCTGGTTTGTGACAATGGCCTGGAGTTCCATGCTCACCAATTGCGACGCATGTGCGCAGAATTAAATATCGAACTGACTTTCTGCCCGAAAAAACAACCGCATTACAAGGGGGCTATTGAGCGATTTTTAGGTACATATAATCGGCAAGTCAGCCACAAAGTGGCGGGAACGACATTTTCCAATATAAAGCAGAGGGGTGATTATGATGCAGAAAATTCAGCCAGCCTGCTTAACATTGGCTGAGTTTAAAAAACTGATGCATGTCTGGTTGATTGACGTGTATATCCAGGCACCGCATAAAAGTCTTGGCATCACACCCGCGCTGGCCTGGAAAGACGGACTGAAAATCATTGAGCCGGTTTTGCCAGAAAGTAAGGAAAAGCTGGATTTGATTTTGGCTATCCAGAAAAGCCGCCAATTAAACCACGAAGGCGTGCAATTCCAAGGATTGATGTTTAACTCGGCGGAACTGGCCACTTTGCGCAAACGCGGTGTTGCTAAGGTCAACATACGAATTAATCCAGAGGATTTGGGCGAGATATGGGTGTTTGATGAACATCAGGGAGATTACTTCAGAGTTCCTTGCACCTACCCCGAGTACGCCAACAAGCTCACGCTAGCACAGCATTTACTCATACGCCAACACACCAACCAAACGAATGCGGCACGTGTCGATATTGATTTATATCTACGCGGAAAGGAAAAATTGCGACAGTTAATTGCCGATGTCAGCAACAGCAAAAAAGTTAGTCAGCGCAAAAAGGCCGCTCGCTACAACACCGAAGAGCTTCAACAAGCGGCCTTTTCGTCTAACACGCTACCGGAAAAAGTCAGTCACCAGTCTGACAAAGATTATCGTACTGGCGATATTCCTGATTTTGATGTGGACAGCAAGGAGGTTGATCATGCTTGACCAAAGCACGCTCAATCAAACATGGTCCGTCGTGTCCAGACTCATTATTAAGCATCCTGCGTTTAATGAAGCCTATCAATTGCTCAAGGAGGCTTATCTTTTTAATCAGCAAACCGGGTTAACCAAAAATTATTGGGTAGTCGGTCCAACTGGTACCGGCAAAACCACTCTAATGGATATGCTGGTTAAAGAGTTTCCACCAGTCGAACGCGTAGATCGTAAGAGTATTCCCGTATTGGCAATCAATATTCCAGCCTTGCCCACCATTAAAAATCTGGCTGAAGAAATGCTTGTTCAATTGGGCGATCCGATTTTTTATCGGGGATCAGCCATTGATAAAACAATACGTATCTTGCATTTGATCAAAACCTGCGAAATAAAACTAATTTTGTTCGATGAAATGCAACACTTCGTCGACCGAGGCCATAAACGAGCACCTGCAGAAGTGGCCGACTGGCTCAAAACCCTGATTGATAAAGCCCAGGTATCAACGGTGATTATGGGGCTGGAGCGTACGCAAATTATTCTGGATGCCAATGAGCAACTACGTCGCCGCTTTTGTCGGCGCATCGATTTAAAACCCTTCGACCTGGAGTGTCCGACTAGCCGAAGTCACTTTCTCGGCGTCATAAAAAAAATTGATGAGGCATTGGCCATGTCGTCTCCACTGGACTTACAGCAAGACGGTATTGTTAGGCAATTGCACTTTGCAACTAACGGGACTATGGACTACATGGTCAAACTGATGCTGGGCGCTTATCAAATCGGTATAAATCGCCATTTGCCGGGGATTGACCGGCAATGTCTGGAACTGGCGTTCAGTGATTCAATCTGGGTTGAAGGAGTTGGGAAGATGAATCCATTTAACCCACAGTTCATTGGTCAAAGGTTGGATAAGCGCGGCATGGTTTTTTATAAGGCCTCCGTTTTAGAGGTAATCCGGAGCAAGGAGAAAAAGTTATGATGGACGAACAATTAACACTCATCTGTCCTCCTATCCGTACCAGCTGCTTTCCTGATGAAAATCCAATTAGTTTTCTGGTTCGGCTTGCCAACCTGAATAGATATCCCTCCTATCGATGGTTACTTTCTGGCAAAGGTACAGAAACAATCAATTACGAGCTGTTATACAAAACTCTTTTGGCGACAGACTGGACTGGCTATGAACAAACCGTTCCTGAGCTTCAGGAAATATGTTCTTTACCCAATATCCATATCAACTCCTCGCGGTTACGCTATTGTCCACTATGTCTTCAGGAAGAGTCCTACTGGCATATAGGTTGGCAACTAAAACTGTCTGTAGCCTGTGCCAGACACCAAGTATGGCTACATGACTTATGTCCACACTGCCAAAAGGATCAAAGCGTTCTGAAAGTTGATGAAAATCAATCAGAATGCCTTGAGCAACTGGCAAACGCAGAAGTCGTTTCCGCCCCACCATCCGTTCTTTGGATGCAGCAATTTTTGGAGGAAGGCTTGCTGAACCAAGACAATCCATTATTCGACACTAATCATCAGCCATCTATTGTCGAACGATGTGAGTTCATTACATTTATGTTGAAATGGCTAGACATTGGAAAGGACCTAGCCAAGCCTGCCAGGCAAAAATTCGAGTATGTCAGTGATTTTCAGGATAAGGCAATTCAATGCGCTGACGCTCTTTTTTCCGATCAGAGTAGTGGTTTCTGGCGATTTTTACAAACAATACACTTGTCTAATGCAAGCTACATTGGCATCCAACAGAAACGGCTGGTTTATTTTTATCGTCAATTCTTCAAACAATTTTCATGGTCGTCAGTTCAACCATTAAGAGACGTGGTCGAAAACTATGCCTCGATGAACTTAATCAGGGATATAACCGAAAAGCACACGCTTTTCAGTCCAAACGCCAAAAAAGATCAGCTATGGTACTCATTCCAAAAAGCCTGTAAAGAATATGGTATTGCCAACTCCGTGTTGAGCAGAGCAATTACAGATAAACAGGTCAAAGTCCATCACGAATATGCCGAGAAATACACCAAAAGCGCAGTGTATCGTCCTGACTTGGAAAAAATTTTGCCACATCTAAAAAGGTTAATCCCTGCAAGTTTTGCCGCCCAAGTTTTGGGAGTAACCAAAGCCCAGTTTTCTCAGTTGCAAAACAGTGGTTGCTTTAAGTTTGAAATACCGCCGCGTAGAGGCTATTGCTCAACATGGCAATACTCACAACCTGAACTTAGCGCCATCATCGAAAATATCAACAGGGGAGCAGCACCAATTACTACAGCTTGCCTAACCATATCTCAAATCATGCAATATCAGATCCAAGGCAGGATTGAAATGCCCTTCTTGCAACTGATCAAAGCAATACTATCAGGCCAGCTCGTTGTCAGAAAATCCGATCCTCACATACTAAAAATACGTGCATTATCCATTGATGGGGAAGAATTCATGCGCTGGTTAAATAATTAATCAAAGGTAAACCCCCAGCTCTGCTGGGGGACTCACAAAGTTTGACAA